>RFOO01000060.1 GCA_009926645.1 bacterium
GACGAGGCCATCTTTCGCATCAATGCCCACAGCGAGTTTAGCTCCATGGGCTTGTGCCATCTCGCGTAAAAAGGCGGGGTCGGTGGCGGCTCGGGTGCCGATTACGACACGTTGTGCACCCGCAGCAAAAGCTGATTCTGCTAAAGCACGATCGCGCATGCCACCACCGAATTGTACTTTGGGCCCGAGGCTAGCAATGCGTTTAAGTATGCCTAAATTAAGTGGAGCACCACCGAAGGCACCATCAAGGTCTACTACGTGAATCCATTCTGCTCCTGCCTGAGTAAATTGCTTCGCGGGCTCAACAGGATCTTCGTAATAATGAGTACGTGCGTCATCGCGTCCTTGGCTGAGGCGAACGCAACGCCCTCCACGTATATCGATGGCAGGATAAACAGTCAGACTCATGCGCGTTTTTTATTTTTTTCGTCGGGGGCGGAGAGGCTCACGGGTTTCTGCCCGCGAATCGCTTCAGCCGTTACGGTAAAGGTCGAGCCTGGAGTGGCTTCGGGTAGATGATACATTGTCTCCAAGAGGACTCCTTCGAGAACAGAGCGCAAGCCACGTGCACCCGTGCCTAGTTCTAAGGCTCGATCGGCTACGGCGTTCAGTGAATCGGAGGTAAACTCCAAGGACATTCCAGAAAGAGCAAAAAGTTTGCGGTATTGTTTTGTGGGTGCGTTGCGTGGTTCGGTTAAAATACGCACCAGTGCTTCACGATTAAGAGGCTCGAGAACAGAGATAACGGGAAGTCGTCCAACAAATTCAGGAATCATGCCGAAGGAGAAAAGATCTTCGGGTTGTAGGCCGGCTAGAACTTGTTCGGCGGATAGGTTAGGTGAAATGTCTCCGCCTTGCACAAAGCCGAGGGATTTAGTTCCCGTGCGACGAGCAATCATGCGATCGAGCCCCACAAACGCACCCCCAGCGATGAAGAGGATGTCGCTCGTGTCGACACGAATGCATTGTTGCTCGGGGTGCTTGCGGCCTCCAGCCGGAGGAACATTGCAAATGGTTCCTTCAAGAAGTTTCAGGAGGGCTTGTTGAACGCCTTCACCGGAAACATCACGAGTGATAGACGCGGAATCGGACTTTCGACCAATTTTATCAATTTCATCGATAAAAATGATGCCACGTTGTGCCCGTTCAACATCCATATCAGCTGCTTGGAGTAGGCGTAAAATGACCGTTTCAACATCGTCACCAACGTAACCTGCTTCCGTTAACGTTGTGGCATCCGCGATGGCGAATGGCACATCGAGCATGCGAGCCAAAGTTTTGGCTAAAAGTGTTTTTCCTGTACCCGTGGGTCCAATCAAAAGCACGTTACTTTTGTCTAATTCGACTTCGGCGAGTTCACCTTTATTTTCCGAAGATGATTTTTGCAATCGATCGTTCAGGCGTTTGTAGTGATTGTGGACTGCAACCGAGAGAACTTTTTTAGCGTGGTCTTGGCCAATGACATAGGCATCTAACTCTGCACGCAACTGTGCTGGAGCCACGAGCTTAACAGGGGAGAGCGGAGCCTTGGAGGTGGCTGTTTCGCTCTTGGTAGATTGAGTCTTTTTGTTCTCGCGTTCGATTAATCGTCCACAGGTAGAAACGCAGACATCGCAAATGCCAACACCCTCTGGGCCTGCAATGAGTTTGCCGACTTGGGAGGCGGGTTTGCCGCAAAACGAGCAGGACTCGGCTTGAGTTCCCGACATAAAAACTAGGCTTTGCCTGCTTTCGGCATGACAACGTGGTCGACAAGACCGTAGGCCTTAGCCTCTTCGGCAGTCATGTAGTAATCACGGTCGGAATCGCGCTGTAAGATTTCGGGAGTTTTCCCGCTATGCTTAGCCAGGACGTGGTTCAAGGTATCGCGCCAGCGCAAAATCTCTTTGGCCGCAATCGAGATGTCTGAGGTTTGTCCGGTCGCACCACCGCTGGGTTGGTGAATCATGACGCGGCAGTTGGGCAGGGCGTGGCGTTTGCCTTTGGTGCCTGCGGCAAGCAAGACGGTGGCCATGCTGGCGGATAAACCGATGCAGTACGTGTTTACCTCGCAACTCAAGAAATTCATCGTGTCATAAATGGCCATACCTGCGGTGATCGATCCACCAGGCGAATTGATGTAGATAGAAATATCCTTCTTCGGGTCTTCCATTTGCAGAAAGAGCATTTGTGCAATCACGGCATTGGCGACATCGTCGTAAATCGGAGAACCGAGGAAGATGATGCGATCCTTGAGTAATCGGCTGTAAATATCCCATGCTCGTTCGCCGCGGGCATCTTTTTCAACAACGTTAGGAATGATGTAAGACATGGGAGAGTGTTTTGAAAAGTTTAGGAGAAAACTAAACTTTCTCAACCGTTTCCGCCTTTTCATCGGCTAAAACGAGGTCGAGGGCCTTATTCAGAATCGCATCGCGACGGATAGCGGCGATGCGCTGACGATCTTTGGCAATCTTTTCAGGGGGAGTTTTCTCGGCGTAGGCTGTATTAATAATGGCTCGAGTGAATTCTTCTTGGCTGAGGTCGACCTTTTCTTCTTCAGCAATCTTGGAGAGTACGACTTGAGCACGGACGCGCACTTCGGCGGCCTTACGTGCCTCGGTTACGATTTCTTCGCGTTTGGATTCGAGCTCATTCGGCTGCATGCCATTGCGCATGCGCATTTGGGCGTACTGGATGAAAAGATCGCGAGCGACAGTGTCGACCGCCGAGGGTGGTAAAGGTAAATCTAAGCCAGCAACAAGAGCTTCCACGGCCTTTTCTCGGCGAGCAGTTTCTGCGGCTTGGCGCTTTGTGCCTTCAATGCCTTTACGGAGTTGATCACGTAAATCGGCCTCATCTTTTACGCCTACAGACTTGAAGAATTCTTCGTTGAGTAAGGGTAGTTCTTTGCGGCGAACTTCCGCAACAGTCAGACTGTATTGGATTTTCTTTCCACGTAAGGCTTCGCGCGCATGGTCAGCGGGGACAGTAAATTCAGCCTTTGCTGAATCGCCGGCTTTTAGTCCAACTACGGCTTGGGCGATGGCTGGAATAGCCACGATTTCACTGGTTGAACCTGCTTCTTCCCAAGTGGATTCTGCTCCAGCCAAGTAACCGGCTTCGGCATCGAGTTCTTTCACTTCTTTACCGTCTATAGTGCCTGTGTATCCGAGGCGAACGTAGTCACCCGCAGCGGCAGCGGACTCGGTTTTTTCAAAACGTGCACGTTGTTGAAGGATTTTTTTCAAGTGCTCTTCAACATCAGCATCGGTAACCGTGATGGGTTCAGCGGCGATTTTAACCTTCTTCCAATCGGGTGTCTTGAATTCGGGTAGAATATCGACCTCGTAATGAATGACGACATCGCTACCTTTCGTGGCCTCGTCTTTCTTAACATCGGCTAAAGTGTAAATGGTCAGACCCTTTTCTTCGCGGATACGCTCGTAACCTTGGGCAAGAAGGCGTTGATTAACCTCTTCGGTGATGTCTTTGCCGTATTTTTGACGGACAATCGATTCGGGAGCTTTGCCAGGGCGGAAGCCGGGAAGGCTGGCTTTGCTCATGAAATCTTTAATGACCTCTTTTTCTGTGGAGAGGACACTCGCTGCAGGGATAGTGATTGTGACACTGCGACGAGTAGGGTTGGTGACTTGAATTTTAATTTCCATGGATGCGTTATTTAGAAAGTTTTAGATACACCCCGAACTAGGCGTTCAGGGGGAAAGGTGGAGCAAAGGGAACAAACTCCAACGGTCAACAGCGGAGGCAAACCCCGATTTAGGCCTTATCTGAGCCGTTTTTTCAGTTTTGGCAGGACGCAACGAGGCACAAAGGCGGCTGCTTGGCTGAGTTTGTGTCGAGCAATGTCCTTAACAAAAGAGGAAGAGGTCACAAATTGATCCTGACTGGGCATAAGGACGACCGTTTCGATTTTGGGATCCATCAACCGATTGGCATGTGCCAAATCAAATTCGAATTCGAAGTCACTAAATTTTCTCAAGCCACGAATAATCGCTACAGCACTATGTTTGCGGGCGAATTCGACCGTGAGTCCTTCGAGAACGGCGACCTTTACTTTGCTCATACCCCGCGTGGCTTCGCGTGCCATTGCGACACGTTCGGCTATGGAAAACCAGGGGTTTTTGGCATCGCTCGGGGCGACGGCAACGATGACACGGTCAAAGAGTCGAGCGGCTCGTCGAACAACATCGATGTGTCCCAAGGTGATGGGGTCGAAGGTGCCGGGGTAAACAGCGATGCTTTGCTTGCGGGCCATGGTTTTCCTGTTGCGACTCACTTTCGTCCTAGAACACTATCACGGCAAGCCCGCATGCAAAGTTTTAAACATATCCCCAATCTTTTGACGGCTCTGCGTCTCCCAGCTGTCTTTGTCATCGCCCTTTGGACCTCTTGGGCGGGGGTTTGGGCAAGCGCGGCTTTAGCTCTGTTTATTTTCGCTGCATTGACTGATATTTTTGATGGGTGGATAGCCCGCAAACTGGGAGCAGTGTCTGATTTTGGTCGATTGATGGATGCCTTGGTGGACAAAATTTTTATCCTCGGATTATTGGTCGCTTTGATGGCTATCGATTGTCTTCCGGTTCAAAAGTGGGATGACGCTGGAGTGGCTACCGTGACCAATCACTGGGCAGTTTTAATTTCAGCCTTCGGCGTGATTTTAATTTTGATGCGCGAGTTTTTGATTACGGGACTGCGCTTAGTTGCAGCGGCTAAAGGGCAAGTTCTCGAAGCCGAACGATTAGGAAAAATAAAAACATTTCTCCAGATTTTAGCGATTGGACATTTGATTGGGCTCCGAGCCTACGAAACCCACTGGAAGCTTTCCGCAGTTTGGCATCAACGATGGGAGGTAATCATTACCGGAATTTTTTGGTTATCGGTTATTCTCACGGTTGTTTCGGGTTTGAGTTATTTCATTCGTCACCGTCGCCATCTCCCCGGTCTTTCTGAATCCGAATGATTGTCTCCATCGCCACTCTTGGACCGTTGGGAAAACTCAAAGCCCCAGGCACATGGGGCTCGGCAGCGGGGCTTTTGTGGTGGTTCTTTGTGGTTCGCCAATTAGCGACGCCTAAGGGTTGGCAGCATGAGTTAGCCTTTAATTTCTTAGTTGTTTTGATGGGGATTTTTTTCTGTGGCGTGGCCGTCGCGCTCCTCAAAAAGAAAGATCCTTCGGAGGTAGTGCTCGATGAGTTTGTCGCCATGCCTCTGGTATTTCTTTTTAATAAGAATTTGATGATAGGGACAAGTGAGGGTTTCCTTTTTGTCCTCTTAGGATTTTTGCTTTTTCGCTTCTTCGACATCTTAAAGCCGTTGGGTCTTCGCGCCCTCGAAAAACTGCCAGGTGGCTTGGGTGTGGTTTTGGACGATTTAGGGGCTGCGCTCTATGCTAATGGTTGTCTGCAGATCGCTTGTTTTTTGGTAAAATTGAACCAATAAGTTTATGACCTTTGATGCTGCACAAAAAATGCAAGAGGCGCAAAGCCTGCATCAACAAGGTCAACTGGATTTAGCGAAATCGATTTATGAAGAGATTTTAAGTCGCCAGCCTCAAAATGCAGATGCCCTGCATTTTTTGGGACTACTCTATCATCAAAAAAAAGAAAACGACCGTGCTTTGTCGCTGATGGAGCAGTCTTTGCAGCTTTCTCCTGATAATCCTATTTATTTTGCTAACTGTGGGATGGTGCATAAAGCCAAAGGCGACTACCGGCGTGCCTTAGCTTGTTACGATCGGTCGCTAGAGTTAAATTCAGACTCGGCTCGTACGCGGACGAATCGGGGTAATGTTTTAGCTTCGCTTGGTTTATTTTCGGAAGCGTTATTGGAGCACGAGAAAGCCCTGCAGCTCGATCCTCGCTTGCCCGAAATCTATAATAACCAAGGAGGCGCTTTGCAATCGTTGCGTCGATTTGAAGAATCACTCAGTTCTTACCAGCGGGCCATTGAGCTGAATCCTCTTTATGCAGAGGCTTATTTAAATCGAGGTATAGCGCAAAAGAGTCTGGGACAAAATCATTTAGCGATGGAGAGCTTTAAGCGAGCCATCCAATTGAGCCAAAACAACCCTCGATTATTTCATGCCCGTGCGGACCTTTATTTCGATGGGGGTTTTCTTAGTGAGGCTCTGCAAGACTATGAAAAAGTCCTAGCCCTAGAGCCTGATGCCGAGGGGGCTTTGGGAAATCTCATGTTTGTCAAAAGAAGGCTCTGTCTCTGGGATGGTTTTGCGCAGGACTATAGTCGCTTAGAGAAACTTGTTTGTGTTGATCATCAAAGAACCATTCCTTGGGCTTTTCTTTCTTACACCGATTCATTGCGCGTTTTGCAGCAAGTAAATGAATTAGAGGCGCAAGTGTTTAAACTACCAGTCGAACAGGAAGCCCCCCAAGTCGTTCCATTTTCTACTCCTGTTGCTAAGCCTAAAATTCGCATCGCTTACTGTTCGCCTGATTTTAAAAACCACCCCGTCGGGTATCTATTCATTGGTTTGCTTGAGGCACATAATCGCGAAGCTTTTGAACTCATTGGCGTTTCTTTAGGTCCACCCGTGACCGATGATTTACGTCGGCGTTTTCAAGACTCCTT
>RFOO01000007.1 GCA_009926645.1 bacterium
CAGGCGCCATTGTTTTTAAAGCCCAGTGGCTGGGTTCTTTGTGAAACGGGCATCGACCAGCACTCGACCTTGGCCGAAATCTCAAAGCAGTTGGGTTACACAAATATTGTTGGCAAAAAGGATATGAGTGGCCGGGATCGCTTTTGGAAGGCGGGCGGATGGAGTCAGCTCTAGGTTTCTTCGTCCATTCATCTCTTGCACCTTTTGCTTCCTTAGTCCTTAAAGAGATTATGTCCCAGCCTGCTGCTAAAACCAAAACAGCGATTACGCCCACTCGTGCCGAGGATTACCCTGAATGGTATCTACAGGTAATCAAGGCGGCCGATCTGGCTGAGAATAGTCCAGTGCGTGGATGTATGGTGATTAAGCCCTGGGGTTATGCTCTTTGGGAAAATATCCAGCGCGATTTAGATGCACTCTTTAAAGAAACGGGGCATGTAAATGCTTACTTCCCGCTTTTTATTCCGATGAGTTACTTGCAAAAAGAAGCTCAGCACGTGGAAGGATTTGCGAAAGAATGTGCTGTCGTGACTCACTCACGTTTAGAAGCGGGTGCAGATGGTCAATTGGCCCCCGCAGGTGAATTAGAAGAACCCTTAATTGTTCGTCCAACTTCTGAAACGATTATCGGCGAAACTTATGCGAAATGGGTGCAGTCTTATCGCGACCTGCCGATTTTGATTAATCAATGGGCCAACGTCGTTCGTTGGGAGATGCGTACGCGATTATTTTTACGTACGGCTGAATTTCTTTGGCAAGAAGGGCACACTGTTCACGCCACGCAAAAAGAGGCGGAAGAAGAAACCATGAAGATGTTAGAGGTTTATGCTGATTTCGCGGAAAATTATATGGCGATGCCAGTGATTAAAGGACGCAAAACGGAGGGTGAGCGTTTTCCAGGTGCGGTCGATACACTCTGTATTGAAGCCATGATGCAGGATCGCAAAGCCCTGCAGGCCGGTACTTCACATTACCTTGGGCAGAATTTTGCTAAGTCTTGTAATATTCGTTTTCAGGACGAGTCCTCGAATATGCAATACGCCCACACGACATCGTGGGGCGTTTCCACGCGTCTGATTGGCGGAATGATAATGACGCACTCGGATGATGACGGGTTTGTTGTTCCACCAAGACTCGCTCCACAGCAGGTCGTCATTTTACCCATTTACAAGGACGATGCTTCCAGGGCACAAGTTCTCGAATATTGTCAGTCTCTGCAAAAGGAGCTTTCCGCTCAGCGTTTCCATGATCGCAAAGTTGTCGTTTCCATCGACAATCGCGATTTACGAGGGGGGGAAAAGGCTTGGGGCTGGATTAAAAAAGGTGTGCCTTTGCGCATTGAAGTAGGCCCGAGAGATATTGCTTCTCAGTCAGTTTTTGTGGCACGTCGTGACACAGGAGAAAAGGCTAGCGTAACTCGGGCGGAGTTTGTTTCGACGATAGTAAATCGCCTGCAAGCGATTCAGGATAATTTATTGGCACGAGCGAAGGCTTATCGAGCTGAACACACTCGAGAAATTAATTCTTGGGATGAACTCAAAGCATTCTTTACTCCCAAGAATACTCAAGACCCCGAGATCCATGGGGGCTTTGCTCTTTGCCATTGGAATGGTAGTCGTGAAGTCGAACGACGACTCAAAGAGGAACTCAAAGTGACGATTCGTTGTATCGCTTTGGATGCGAAAGATGAGCCAGGAAAGTGTGTGGTTACTGGTGAGCCTAGTCCACGTCGCGTGGTGATGGCCAAGGCCTATTAAAATTGAGCGGTCTGGTGAGTGCCAATCGTTGAGCGAAATACACCCGCGAAAGGCTTTTTTTATTCTCCGACAACTCCTGCTTCACCGTCACTGAACCTAAGTCGTAACTTCAATCCACTTTTTACGGATTTACTTGATGTGATGACTTTGCCTTGGCTGTCGCGCACGATGGAATATCCGCGAGCGAGGATGGATTCGAATCCGGCGGATTGTAGTCGTTTGCCGAGTTGTTTAAGTTTTTCGCGGGTGACGCCCAGATGTGCCTTGGGTGAGAGCCGATGGAGTTCGCTACCGAGTTCGGAAAGACGATGTCTTTTTTCGGCCAAAAATTCTTCTGCGATGCTTTCGAGTCGAGTGAATAACAAATCCAGATTCTGATAATGAGATTGAAGAATTAACTTGGGAGAATGTTGGGCGAGCTGTGCGCCGAGTAATTTTATTTTTTCACGCAACTTGATTTGACCAGAGACGATTAACTCTGCTGCAGCGGTTGGGGTTTCGGCACGTTTGTCGGCGGCGTAATCGCAAAGAGTAAAATCGGTTTGGTGTCCGATGGCGGATATGACAGGGACTGGACTGGAACGGACGGCACGAACTAAGGCCTCGTCATTAAACCCCCAAAGATCCTCCATCGAGCCTCCTCCTCGGCCGACAACGATAAGGTCGATGCCTGGAATCGAGTTAGCTTGTTTGAGCCCTGCAATGACCGAGCCTGCACAACTTTCACCCTGAACGCGGGCGGGGACGAGCCAAGCTGTACCTTGCCAGCCTCGGGTTTTGAGGATTTCGGTAAAATCGTGCCAAACTGCCCCAATTTCTGAGGTTACAAAGGCCACCACCTTGGGAAATTCGGGGATGGGCCGTTTCGATGAATCATCAAAAAGACCTTCAGCTTTGAGTTTTTCTAGTAATTCGAGGTATTTTTTTCTTAATTCCCCTTCGCCCTCGGGCTTCATCGAGTCGACAACCAGTGAAAGTTTACCGTTTTTCCCGTAAAAATCGACTTTTGCTTTGAGAACGACTCTTAACCCATCGCGAATGGGGAATTTAATCCATCGGGCTTGGAATCCATACAGGATGCAGTCGATCTTGGTTTCTGAGTCTTTAACGGAGAAGTAATGATGGCCAGATGGGTAGGTTTTATAGCTCGAAATCTCGCCGACGACTTCAACCGTGCCCATACCATTTACCCGACCCTTAATAACATCGCATAATTCGCTTACTGTTAGGGGTTCATTTGCTGGCATGGTTAGGTAAAATGCTGGTTGCTCATCGTTTGGCAATCCGAGAGGGGGTCGGGCTTTTTGAGCCGATTCGCCCCTTAATTATTCTTTGCATCGGGCGGATTAGGAGGTATCAATAACATCTCTAAAGCCCTAAGTCCACGGACTATAAGCCCACAGAACAATTTATTCTATCAAATATGCGTATCAAAAAATCCCTACTGATGTCTGCAGCTGCTATCGCTTTGTTTGCGACGAAAGCCAATGCGGCAATTTTTACATTAGATTCAAATGATGGGACAACTTGGGATACGACCAACACTTTTTGGAATGGGGCCACTTCAACTTGGGTGAACGATGGAACTAACACCGCTAACTTTATTGGTACAGGTAACACGATTAATTTAACCCAAAATATTAGTGCGCAGGGCGTGGCCATCAGTGCCACGGGTTACACGATTGCTCCAGGGGCTAATACTTTAACTGTTGGGAGTGTTGGTGTTAGTGCTAGCGAAAGTGCTACCGTCAATAGTTTCGCGATTAATGCGAGTCAGGTAATCGATGCTTCGGCTGGTAAAACATTGAGTGTTGGTTCAATCACCGATGCGGCTGGTGGCACTCTTACCAAAACGGGATCGGGAACGCTTTCACTTACGGGGTCTAGTACTTTTGCTGGGCTTTTTACAATTAACGCTGGTACCGTACAGTATGCAGGAAATAATGCTCTCGGTAGTAATGCCGTTACCATTTCTGGTGGTACTTTGGATATTCAAGCCTTTAGCGATACTGTAGGAGCAGTCACACTTTCTTCGGGTTCTATTATCGGAGCAGGCACATTAACGGGAACTTCTTACTCACTTCAGAGTGGAACAGTTTCGGCTAATTTGGGCACTGGTGCTGTTTCTGTAAACACAGGTTCGACGACTTTGTCGGGCACATCCGCTTCAACCTCTGTTACAATTAACAGCAACGGCACTTTGGTTTTAGGTGCTGCTAACCGTTTGGACAATTCAGCCACGGTTAATGTCGCTTCAACGGGTACCTTGAATACGAATGGCTTTAATGATACGATTGGTACGCTAAACCTTTCCGGTGGTACGATTGCAGGTGCTGGCACCTTGACCGCTGCGACCTATAATTCCACAGGAGGCACTATTAATGCTAATCTCGGTGCTGGTGACTTTAATATTACCTCTGGTACGACTACTTTAAATGGAACCTCGGGTTCTAATAATGTAACGATTTCTGGCGGAACATTGACCCTTGGTGGCTCGGATAAACTTTCAAATGCTGCAACGGTTACCGTTTCAGGTGGTAGCCTAAATCTCGCAGCCAATAATGACACGGTAGGGACATTTACTATGAGCTCTGGATCTCTCGATGGTTCAGGTACGCTTACCGCTTCGACTTATAGTCTTTCTGGCGGCACCGTTAATGCAAAACTTGGTGCAGGTACCGTGGATGTCGCGGGTACAGTAGCTCTTGGTTCGGCTGGCCGCTTAAATTCAACTTCCACGCTCAATGTGAACAGCGGGTCTTTGACCTTAGCTGGCGCAGAAAGTGTCGCGGCTTTTAATCTTATTGGTGGTACTTTAGCTGGTTCTGGAAACACTTTAACTTCCAATTCCATTGATTTACAATCGGGTGCCGTCAGTGCTAATTTAGCGGGCACCGGTGGACTGACGAAAACGACGGGGGCAACGGTTGCACTCTCTGGAGATAATTCTGGTCTCTCGGGTACGGTCGACGTCAGTGCAGGAACTTTGGTTGCTCAAAGTCAAAACGCCTTGGGTACAGGTTTGGTTGATCTCAATGGAACGGGCAATCTGACCTTACAAAATAATTCGAGCACAAACTTTGGTAACGACGTTCAAGTTAATTCTAATGCACGAACCATCACCGTCGATCGTGCATCTGCTGGTGCAGGTATTACTCATACATTGGGAGCTCTTGAAGTTACGGGGTCCGGCTGGACCTTGAATGTTGTTAAGGGCACCAATGTTACCAGTGGCACCGCTGAATTAGTGGTAGGCGATGTAACCTTGAGCGGCACCGGATTTACGACCTTTAATGTTGGAACAGGCGCTAAATTGACCACGGGGTCTTTCCATGGCACCGGAGGTATCATCAAGACTGGCACGGATACTCTGGATGTAACCCTAGCGAGTGACTTTACTGGAAACGTCGATGTGCAAGCGGGCACGATGAACGCGACTTTAGATACTTCATTTTTAGGGGATATTAATAATGAGACGACTTTGAATTTTATTAATAATATCAGTCCTGTTGCGACCATTTACGTTAATAGTTTAACAGGAGCGGGGGCAACGGATTTTGATGTCGGTAATGCGGAGATTCATAGCATTATCGGTGTGGATAACGCTACGGGTGCAAATAGTTTATCGGTCAATAATGGTAAACTTACAGCGGACCTTGAAGCAGGAACCATCTCGGCCCTTCGTTTAGTTTCTTCCACTATTTCGAAAGGAACGGGCAAAACGCTTAATGTGACCGTTACTGGGACAACAGATGTGGACACATTGATTGATGGTACAATGACATTGTCAGGAACACGTGCTGAATTCCAAAGCATCCAAGGTGGAGCAGTGACTTCGACAGCTGCCATTAACTCCGTCGCAGATTTAAGTGGAGGCACGCACTCATTTACGGGAATCAATTCGGTTACTTCCTTGAGTGGTGGGCAGACCACTTTCGCTGGATCTTCCACGACAATCACCAGTCTGAGTGGCGGACCTGCGACCATTACAACTTTCAATGGAAATGCCACGATTGATTCGGTCACAGGCACTGGCACTCTCAGTATTTCTTCGGGTAAGAGTTTAAGCATCAAACAAGGAACATTCTCTGGCACTATCAGTGGAAATGGATCTCTGGTTTTGGCTGGAGACTCGTCCCAGACATTAACACTCAGTGGCACCAACGTTGATAATTATACTGGTACTACGACAGTCAGTAATGGTGGCATTGTAGAATACACTTCCAATGTAACTTTAGCAGGTCAGTTTATTAATAACTCCGGATACGTTACCTTCGACTTATTGGCTAACCTTAATGGTGGATTAGCGGGTACTGCAGGGCAGACCTACTTTACTGGTGTAGCGACTTTAGCGAGTCGATCGGGTTCAGGTGAAGCTTACTTTTATGATGATGCCACGATTAGCTCAGTCACAGGCACCTCGGGTATTATTGATATCAATGTTTCAGGGAAGAATCTTACACTCGGAAGCGGTTCCTATTCTGGTACATTGCAGGGCGATGGTAACATCGTGAAGAACGGCACAGGTACGTTAACTCTCTCTGGTACAAATGTAGATAATTACACTGGTTCGACGACGGTTAATAGTGGGGGCACGTTAACGTTTTCTGATATCGTTACCCTGGCTGGTCAGGTGGATAATGCAGGTATACTTAATTTTGATAAGGGCGCGACAATCAGTAGCAGTTTGATTGGCGCAGGTACGACTAACTTCCTTGGCGATTCCAGCATAGCCGCCGCAAATGGGTCTGGCACGATTACCATCGCAGCTGGCAAGGTGCTCACGATTAGTTCTGGTGCGTTCACTGGAACTATTTCAGGAGCTGGTTCGGTCACTAAGAACACGACTGGTACATTGAGCATTAATGGGGCAAACCTTGGAGGGTTTACTGGAACGATAACAAATAATGGTGGTGGAATTTTAGATTTTACAGGAGTTACGACTCTTGAGGGTGCATTGGTTAATAACGCCTTTGCTACTTTTGCTGGCGTATCCACTTTAAATGGTGGTCTCTCTGGTACCGGCCAAACTTGGTTCTCGGCTGACGGTAATGTTGTCAGCTCTCGCTCAGGTACGGGCACTGTAAACGTGGATGGTGACACGACCTTTAGTAACATTGCAGGTAGTGGCACGCTTGCAGTTAATACATCTAAGACCCTTACCCTTGGCCAAGGTTCTTTTTCCGGCACGATTTCTGGTGCAGGATCTCTGACGAAGAATGGCACGGGTAGCGTGACTCTAACGGGTGCTAATGTCGATGACTACACGGGCACCACGACGGTTAATACAAACGGCGAACTTATCTTTGCTTCCAATGCCACCCTCGCAGCTCAGGTAACTAATGACGGCGATTTAAAGTTTAACGGAACTTCCACGTTAACCACTGGCCTCAATGGTTCGGGCACCTCTACCTTTACCGGTGCCTCGACGATTGGTACCCTCAATGGTTCGGGCACGGAAAACTTCAATGGTACGGCGTCCGTGACTACCCTTGCGCAAGCACATACGGGCACTGCAAACTTTAATCAAAATGCCACCATCACTACAGTGGGAGTGGATACGGGTGCCACGCCCACTTTGGCTTCGGCTAGCGCGGGTACATTGAACATCGCACTTGATAAGACTCTCACCATTGCAAATGGTAATTTTAATGGCACGATTTCAGGTTCTGGTTCTTTGATTAAGACTGGGGCTAACCGACTCTTCCTTTTTGGTGCCAATGTAGATAATTTCACCGGCACGACCACTATCTCGGATGGCACGCTACAGTTTCAGAATAATGCGACTTTAGCTGGCCAAGTCATCAACAACGGTGGTTACACCACCTTTGTTGGTACGGCCGTATTGAATGGTGGTATCGCTGGTGCACCCACGACTCCTAATGTCAACAATGGCTCTGGTAGCACTTATTTCTCTGGTGCAGCAACCATCTCCAGTCGATCTGGTTCAGGCAATCAGTACTTCTATGCCGATTCCTCGATTGGCACTATTTCAGGTACAGCTGGTATCATTGAGGTTGGTGCTTCAGGGGTGGCTTTAACCCTCGGCTCGGGGTCGTTCTCGGGTACTCTTCAAGGAGTAGGAAATTTTGTTAAGGATGGCAATGGCACCTTAACTCTGGCTGGCGCTAATATCGATAATTACACTGGAACCACGACCGTTAACGTCGGTGGTACTGTAACCTATACCAATGGAGCTACGCTCGCCTCTGCTGGAACATTCACAAATAACGGTACGGTTAATTTCTCCGACACTTCAACGATTGGTGTTATTGCTGGTAGTGGCACTACGAGCATTGCGTCAGGCGAATTACTATCGATTGCCAGTGGAACCTATAGCGGTAAGATTACAGGCGCTGGTTCTTTAAATAAGAATACCACGGGCACATTGATTCTGACGGGTGCTAGTGATTATACGGGAGATACCTATATCGGCGGTATTCTTCGAGTGAATGGATCAATCGCCAGCAACACATTTGTTTATGGAACTCTCGGTGGAAGTGGCGCAGTTAATGCCTCCGTTACGGTCGAGAGTGGTGGTATCTTGGCTCCAGGTAATTCTCCTGGTATTCTGACGGTGTCGGGTCCTGTTACTTTCAATGCTGGTTCATCTTACTCTGCTGAAATCGGTGGAACCGTGGCAGGTAATTATGACCAGCTTTACGTCACACCAGGAACGGTGAACATTTCAACGACTGGCGCAGGGGTAGCACTGAACATCACTCAGTGGTCCACTTTTGCTCCCACCCGAGGCGATGTTTTTGATATCATCAAAACCAATTCAGCTACAGGTATTACGGGAACGTTTGCAAGTATGACGAGCAACTTTAATACTTTCGTCATCTTTGATAACAACACCGCTGCTCACAAAAATGGCACTCTCTACGGTACGGGATTAGGTAGTACGCAGACCTTTGCAAATTGGTTTACTGATCCTAATCAAAAGGCGATTGCTACAGCTCTCTGGTCGGGTGGATTGACCAATGCTAATGCTGGTTCTGGTACGGATTTAGTTCGATTCACCAATACTAATACCTCCGCCGGCAAGGCTGTCGTGGGTCTACTAACTTCATCCAACCTATCCTCCACTCTGAATAGTTATTCGCCCGAGCCTTTCCTTGGCTTGAATGATTATGCTCTCACAACCGTCCGCACGGTAACCGATGCGACCCTCGCTCAGTCACCTCTGGTGGTTAAGGGTAGATGGAGTGCTGGATTTAACTACAGCAATGCCTCCAATGACTTCAAGGGTGGCTCTTCCAGCGCCTTTAATCGTCATCTCTCCAGTGGTAACTCGGTAATTAATGTGGAGTACGCATTCAATAAATCTACCAAACTGGGTGGATTCGTGGGCTTCAACACCGGCCGCACTAGTTCCTCTACTTCTAATATCGATTACGATGGTAAGGTCTACGGTCTGACGGGCTTCAAGAAATTAGGTCGCAAGCACCCGATTTTCATGAAGGCAGCGATTGCTTATGCCTCGCTTAACTTCACTTCTAGCCGTACCGACGCATTGGGTACATCTACGTCAGGCAAGAATTCTCTTAATGGCACGGTATTCCAAGTAGGTGCTTCAACCCCGCTATACAAGACTTCACGCCTCACCGTAAGCCCTATGGTCGGCATAATCCGTGGCACTTCCTCTGCTTCGGCATTCACTGAAACGGGTGCGGGTGCTAACCTTAGCGTGGATAAGACCAGCCTCACTTCAACACGTGCGATGTTGGGTGTGGCGATGGATTACCGAGCTACCACTCGCCTAAATCTTGGTGCACAACTCAGTTATGAGCACGAGTTTTCGGGATCGAGAGCAGTGTCAGCCTCCCTTGGAACGAGTTCCTTCACCGTTAACAACGACGATGTGGGCTCGACCTTGGTGCTTGGTCTCAACGCTGGTTACGATGTTAATCTAAAGACTCGCTTGAACTTAGGAGCTGAGTTGCGCCAAAACAGCGATTACTCGAACGACCAACGTTATAATGCTGGGGTGAATGTACGATTCTAAGACAAATCGTAAATCCGCTTCAATCAAAGGGCCACGAAAGTGGCCCTTTTTATTTAACTGCAGGCACCGTGCGTAGCTGAACGCTATCGATGACTTGAGGTCCAAGAATGACATTGGTGACAATCACCAATACTTGGCCAGGCAGGCAGTAACCTTCATCGCGCAGTCTCTCCAATGCCTTTGTAATATTTTCATCAGCTTGGGGGCTGAATTTAGTAAAGAACGGGGTCACCCCCCAATAAAGACTCATGCGACGGTGAATTTGTAAATCCTCGGAGAAGGCGTAGAGGGGACATCCCGCTGCCCGCAGGGAAGAGAGTGTCCGTGGTACGTCGCCGTTGCGTGTGAACGCAATAATTCCCGTATTGCCTAAATCTTGAGCGAGTCCTGCCGCTGCCCGCAGGAGTTTTATCTTCGGGGTTTCAAAATCTTGTTCTTCAGAAAGACGTTTAGGAATATCTTGCTCGGTGGTTAGCGCGATGCGCGACATTACTTCTATGCAACGAATGGGGTGTTTCCCTGTCGTGGTTTCACCCGATAGCATAACGGAGTCGGCTAATTCAAGTACAGCATTGGAAACATCGGTCACCTCTGCCCGAGTAGGCACGGGGGCTTGAATCATTGATTCAAGCATGTGGGTGGCAACAATGACGGGCTTTCGTGCGGCAATAGCCATAGCGACGGCTCGTCGTTGTACTTGGGGTAAACTTTCGTAAGGGATTTCGATTCCGAGGTCCCCCCGAGCCACCATTAAAGCATCTGAGGCATTTAAGATATCTCCCAAATGATCAATCGCCGATTGGTCTTCAATCTTAGCAATGATTTGGGCCTTCGAGTGGTTTTCCAAAAGCAAACGTCGCAACGAATCGACATCGGCTGCTTCACGGACAAAAGATAAGGCGAAATAATCGACTCCCACTTCGCAGCCCACTTTGACATCGGCACGGTCTTTGTCGGTCAGGGCAGGGAGTTCTACTTTGACTCCAGGTAAATTGATATGGCGACGACTGCCCAGTAATCCTGGCTGTTCGACGAAGCACCGGAGTCTATCGGCGCGATGCTCAAGGACGCGTAGTTGGATAAGGCCATTATCGACGAGCACGAGCCCGCCCTCTGGGACGGCGCGAATGATGGGTGGGTAATTGGAATTAATCAGTAGAGTGTCGCCTTCGGGTTTAGCCTCAGGAGTTCCTGTGACGTCGACGCGTTGCCCGGCCTTAAGTTGAATCGGCTCTGGCCGTGCTCCAGTGCGAATCTCAGGCCCTTTGACGTCCATCATTACGGCTAGGTCTTTACCTAACTTTGAACTGACTTTTCTTACACGCTCGACGATTTGGCGGACCCAGTCATGGTCGGCGTGAGCCATATTGAGACGGACAACATCGGCTCCAGCTTTAATGGCAGCGGTCAGATTCTCCTCAGATTCGGTTGCTGGCCCAATCGTAAAAGTGATGCGCGTGTGTCGAAAGGGTTTCACGGTATTTAATTAGTAATTACGCCTAGGCTTCGGCGCAAGGGAAACCTGTCTTGAGGGAGTTATTTACGAAAAAATTTATAGTATCTTTTCAGCAACGATATCGCGCTTTGCCTTTAAAATTTTTTCGAAAAATGTTTCGGTTTCAAATGGCCAAACGGCTTCGTTTAAAATTCGCCATTGCGGATGTTTTTTCAGCTCGGCCAGAGTCCATTCGAAATAATTTTCATCATCGGTGCGAAAATGTAACTTTGCTCCGATGGCCGAGTGATTAGCTAAACGGGTTAAATTTTCGGTTTGGATGAAGCGATTTTTATGGTGTCTTTTTTTAGGCCAAGGATCGGGATAAAGGATGAAAATTTTGGTAAAAGTGATTTCGGATGAAAGTGCGTCCATCAGTTCGCTCGCCTCGGCTTTGATGAAGCCGATATTCGTAATTTTTTGTTTCGTTTTTTTGCGCTGACATTTTTCGATTCGATCCGTGATTAAATCAATGCCCAGACAGAATTCTTCAGGATGTTTTTGAGCGTAGGCAGCAAGCCAGTGACCATGCCCACAGCCGATTTCAAAGGTGCACGCTTTGTTTTCCCCCAGCAGGATTTGCAGGGTTTGTCGATGGCTGGCGATGTTTTCTAGGCGTAATGATTCGGCCCAGGCTTTACCCATGACTTTTGTTTTGCCCTCCATTCTCTCTTTTAAGCACAAGTCTAAGCTGAGGCTCAAGGGGTGATTTGGGGGGCGGGGGTTATTCTTTAGGTAATAATTGTCCCCACCGTGAATAACTCCGGCTTTCCAGACCGAGTTTGGTGGCTTCTCGTATAACCCCTATGGCCAAAGTAGATATCGAAATCGTACAAAAAGTCCTCAAAGAAAACGGAGTCGATGTTCGTTTGGCGGCATCGATTCTGAATCAAATCCGTGAAGTCGCGATGGAAGAGGCGGTGGTCCGGGAAAAGCCAGCCAAGAAACAACACCTTGTCTTGGTCAGTGAGCCTGAAGGAGGTTTGCCCAAAGACCTCGTGGGATGGGTTGTACAAATTTTAGAGGACGACGATCCTCGCGAAACGGCGAATCGCATCGCCGAGGTAGCTTCCGTTTTTAACGGTACGCCGAAAGGGCAACGCTTACCGGTGGCTTCTTTTGGCGATGCTTGTCAAAGTTTGCCCACCAAATTGTTAAAGGAAAATAATGTTTGGGTGAAAACTCGCGAGCCCGTGCGTGTACTTGCAGTAAAAAATTCTTTGGGACGTCGTCGTGGGTAAATTTTCTGCACAAGCGAAATTCAGCTTTTTTGTGCGAAATTTTTTTGAATAAAGCCCTTTTCGCTTAGTTTTTATCGTAGCCTCTTGCGGGTGAGATTCCTCTCGCATCTTCGCATAAAATTACGCACGATTCGTCTTTATGAAGTTTAAGAATTTCCCGATTTATCGCATCGAATGGGTGACCTCAGCGTTCCTCATTGGTACTGCGTTTTTGTCGCTCACGGTTGTGCCTTGGTTCATTTGGACCTACGCTAAGGACATCCAAGGATGGGGCTTTATTTTAGCCCTCTTCACGTTTTATTATTTTGCGACGGGCATCTCAATTACCCTTGGTTACCACCGCCTCTTTTCCCACATTTCCTTCAAGGCTAAATGGCCAGTGAAGGTGTTTGTCCTGATTTTTGGCGCAGCTTCCTTCGAAAATTCAGCCCTCGATTGGTCAGCTGATCACCGCATTCACCATAAACACGTGGACGAGGATGAAGACCCCTATGATATCTCAAAGGGCTTCTTTTATGCCCATATCGGCTGGTTGCTGTTCCGTCTCAAACCAAAGCCACCCGTAACCAATGTAAAGGACCTCGAGGCTGATCCTCTGATTATGCTACAACACCGTTATGTGCAGTGGATTGGTTTGGTTGTAGGCTTTATTTTGCCAGCCGCTTTGGGTTGGGGTTATGCCGTGCTTAATGGATTTACCAATCCTGGTCTTACCGCCATGGCTTGCTTCCTCATTGCTGGTCTCTTGCGTACGGTGATTGTTCAACAAGCCACCTTCTGCATTAACTCGCTCTGCCACATGTTTGGCCGTCAGCCCTATTCCCATGGCCATAGCGCTCGTGATAGTGCTTGGGTTGCTTGGTTAACTTATGGTGAAGGTTATCACAACTACCACCATGAGTTTCAGCATGATTATCGTAATGGAGTTAAGCCTTGGCAGTTTGACCCTACAAAATGGGTGATTTGGACTCTTTCCAAGGTTGGATTGGTTCAAGACCTTCGTCGTGTTCCTGATTCGCGCATTTTGGCTGCCGAGCTCAAAGAGAAAAGTCGCACTTTGGGTAACGATGTTGATCACCTAGTCAGTCGTCTCGATGAGCGTTCCCGTGAGTTAAAAGCGAGTACGATTGCGGCTGCTCATGCCTTAGCGAAAGATTTGGCGCATCGTGCAGAAGCTCTCAAAGAAGCTGCCATCACGAAAGCTGAAGTTGGACATGATACTCTGCAGGAGTTGCGTGGCTTGCTCAATCAAGCGGCGGAGATGTTAGAGTCTCTTCGTCAAGCCGATGCGAGTGCAGTCGCTTAAGCGAAGCTGTTTAGACTATCTTTAACGTTTCCATCAGATCGAGGACTTGCTCTTCGATTTGTGGAAGCACGTCTTCAGGTTCCGCACAATCAATGTCATGTACCTGCCAATAAGTGATTCGTTCGGCCCATTCAGGATGTGCCCCCTTCATCATCTCATAGTGCTCATCCTTTTTTAAGGCGATGATATGGTGGGCCCGTTCTAAGTCCTCGATTTGCAATTGGGTGGGTGCTCGCCCTGTAAGCTCAAGCGGAATGCCTAATTTTGTTAAACGGGTATGGGTGTCTACCGATAGCAGGGTGGGCTCATCGGCCACAATCGAGGTCAAAAGACCCCTAGAAAAGGCCCTGGCAGGCAGGTTTTTTTGCAGGGCATGCCAATTAAAGAGGGCCTCGGCATGACGGCTGCGGTAAAAGTTACCGGTACAAATAAAGAGGACCAGAGTGTCAGAATCTGCGCTTGTGCGACGGGTCATGCTTAGTAAAGATGAGATACTCTAATCAAAACACTTATGGCACGCAAATTGTTCGCTCTTTTCGCAATTAGTTTCTCGCTCGTTGGTTGTATGGGTCCTGAGAA
>RFOO01000061.1 GCA_009926645.1 bacterium
CATTATCCTGGATATAAGGTTCCAACTCACAAAGCTGCTGGCATGAAACCAGTGCAGCCCGGACTTTATGAAGCGATCGTTACTGAGCGGCTTAAAAAGGCATTAGCCGAGTCCGGACTTAAACATGAATTTGAAAAACTTGATAAAGCAGACTCCCCTTATCTTCTAGCTCAGTATTTGAATTTGTTGACCCTTCAAACACTCGAAAGCGTCGATGAGGATGATGCTAGAACTAAACAGTTGGAAGTCGCCAACGCCATTCTATCCACCCTTGAACGTTTTAATTCTAACTTATCCGGAGAACGCGTAGACAGCACAAAAGAATTCCTGCGAGGCATTTTAGCAGTCGGCCAAAATAAACTGCCTCAATCACCAAGCACACCTCTAAACGAAAGCGCACTCTTCACTGGTTCATCACAAAGTCCTCAGCTAAGTAATGAACTTTTGCATGAAATGAAGTCGGCCGATCGCGTTGATATCATCGTCTCATTTATTAAAAACTCAGGCTTTCGAATCTTAAGAGAAGGTTTTGATAGTCTAAGAAATAGAAACGTAAAAGTTCGTATCATAACAACAACATACATGGGAGCAAGTGACCCTGAAGCAATCTCTGCACTATCTAGTTACCCCAATGTTGAAGTTAAAGTTTCATACGACACAAACAGCACGCGGCTACACGCTAAAGCTTATTTTTTCGAACGCCTAAGCGGCTATAGCACAGCCTATGTTGGTTCATCCAATATGTCCAATCCAGCCATGACTGAAGGACTGGAATGGAACCTTAAAGCAACCCAGCAAGACCTACCGAATATCATCAAAGCATTCGAGGCTGAATTTAGCAGTTACTGGAATGACGAACGTTTTCAGGCTTACAAACCAAGTGATGAGCCTAAATTAAAGAAAGCTCTTATTGCGGGACGTTCAGAACAGTTGCCGGATCAAAAATTATTTTTAATCGATGTCTCACCTCGAGTGTACCAAGAAAGAATACTCGAAGAGTTAAACGCTGAACGCGTTATTCGAAATTCCTATCGTAATCTAATCGTTGCAGCAACTGGAACAGGAAAAACAGTTATCTCGGCATTTGATTACAAGAAATTTTGTGAACAGAAAGGCGGCAAAAGACCAAAGCTACTATTCTTAGCGCATCGCGAGGAAATACTAAATCAAAGCATACAAACCTACCGTCATGTTCTTAAAGATGCTTCCTTTGGTGAACTGATGGGTGGTAGCAACGGTGACGCATCCTCGATGGATCATCTTTTTTGTACAATACAGACAGCATCATCACGAACACTATGGCAAACTCTTGGGCCAAAGTTTTATGACTTCATTGTAATTGATGAAGCACATCACTCGGCAGCTTCTACCTACGAGGAAATTTTAAATGGATTCAGCCCAGAGATACTATTGGGAATGACGGCTACACCCGAACGAATGGACGGAGAATCAATACTCCCCTTCTTTAATAATCGTATCGCGGCCGAACTTAGACTGCCAGAAGCGCTGGAAGAAAAACTGCTGTGTCCATTCCAATACTTCTGTGTCTCAGATCCCGTGAGTATTGCTGACAATTCGTTCTGGGAATTAGGTA
Source organism: bacterium (assembly GCA_009926645.1). Classification (GTDB taxonomy): domain Bacteria; phylum Verrucomicrobiota; class Verrucomicrobiia; order Opitutales; family UBA953; genus UBA953. The sequence continues at coordinate 1,595 of RFOO01000061.1, forward strand.
AATATAAAACTTCCGCATTAGAGAAAGCTTACGTTACTGATTCGGCCACATCTGACCAAAGACTTCATGCAATATTAAGTGCCGTCGAAAGATATAATTTGGGGAATTTATCAGCGGTAAAAGGACTAGGTTTTTGCGTAAGCATTAAGCACGCTGAATTTATGGCGCAGGCTTTTAATGCCAAAGGAATAGCCTCTGAATCACTCACCAGTCAGACTAGCGATGATGTCCGTAAAGCCGCTATCCAGAAACTGCGATCCGGTGAATTGAAATTTATCTTCACCGTCGATCTATTCAACGAGGGTGTAGATATACCTGAAGCAAATCAGGTCTTATTCCTGAGGCCTACCGACAGCTTAACTGTCTTCCTGCAGCAATTAGGGCGGGGACTCAGACACGCTAAAGGAAAAGAGTGCCTAGTCGTTTTAGACTTTGTTGCGCAGATGCATAAGAAGTATCGCGTCGACAGAAAATTTGCCGCACTTCTTCCGAATAACAGATATAATATTAAAAAAGAAATTGAGGCAGGGTTTCCACATATGGCACCCGGTTGCTCAATACAGCTAGAGGCTCAGGCGATGGAACAAGTAATAGCCAATATCAAAGCCGCATACTCCAATCTCAAGAATTACGTCATCGAAACGCTCAAGACATTCGAACAAGACACCGGGAAAGAACTTACCTTTTCTAATTACATTTATACCTACGATATCGATCCGAGCCGACTTTTAGACATCAAGCCATGGAACCAATGGAAGAATGAAGCCAAAGGAATTGTGGCTGAGCCAGAACCCGATCAAAACGCACTCAAACAAGCCGCAGAACGAGTCGCCTTATCCACCGGACCTTATTACCTAAAGGCCTTAAGAGGGCTTCCTGAAACAGGTTTAAATATGGTTAATAACGGCGACCAGACTGCGCTGATGTTACACGCATTGTTATGGCAAAAACCCGGAGAAAAATTAGGGATGAAAACCCTAAGTGATTCCTTTTTAAGATTAAAAACGAATCCTCGTGCGCTTGGTGACCTGGTTGAAATTGCAGACTTCAAACTTAATCAGACTAAAACCATTGGCAATAGGCCCTACCCAGAGGTCAATTTAGAACTCCACGCACACTATAGTAATGATGAAATACAAGCTGCGTTTGGCAGAGATGTTTTCAATGAGTCAGGACAAAAAGGCATAGGCGTACTTCATTTTCCTTGGTGTAAAGCTTACGCACTACTCGTTACATTACAGAAATCAGATAAAGATTTCTCTCCGTCTACAATGTACAAAGACTTCCCTATCGGGCGTGATAAATTCCATATCGATTCACAGTCTAATACCTCAGAAAGCTCTGTCACGGCGCAGAATTGTATTCACCATAAAGAGCTGGGATATTCGATTCATCTATTTGTAAGAAATACTCGATCAATCGGGCCAGCGACTGCACCGTTTCAGTACATGGGTAAGGTTAACTATCTTGAACACAAAGGTGAGTGCCCTATTGGCTTTACTTGGCAACTGGAACATCCTTTGCCTTAAAAGACCGATAATTTAAAATTATCCTAACCAGTTTATTATAAAACTTTCATCCTGGTTTCCACCTCGAATAAGTTGCGTTTGGGACGGTGAGGGTATAATCCATTCCCTCCCCCTTCATGCCCGTTTCGAAAGTCTACATAGGTTGGTCTGAATCTTTTGCCCCAAGGGTCGCTCAAGAGATTCTGGCGGTGACAAAAAACGATAAAATCCCCGGCGGCCAAGCCATCGACCTTTCAAAACACCGCATCATCGTCCCCTCGCAGTTCGCCGGCCGTCTGATTCGCGAACAACTCGCGATTCAGTCCCCCCACGGCATCCTGCTCCCGAAAATCGAAACGCCAGAAAGTTTCCTCAACTGGGGCGATCGAAACCTAGAAATCGCCACACAAGAAACCTGCCTGCTCGCCTGGATGCAGATTTTAATGAGCGAGAATTTTAATCGCGCAGACTACCCTCACCTCTTCCCAGTCGAAACAGACCGAGGCTTCGACTTCTCCTCCGCCCAAGTCTTCGCCCAACAACTGATGAACCTGCGCGACCAATTAGGCGGCTCGCGCATCGCCCATAATTTCAAAAAGGTATCCGAAATCTGCCAAGAAGAACCTCAACGCTGGGAAGACCTCGCCCGCTTAGAATTCCAATACCTCACCCTCCTGAATCGGATGGGCAAAGCGGACCACAATCAACTGCGTACAACCCTAGCCACCAGTGATGACATGCCCGAAGGGGTCGAAACGGTCTGGCTTGTCGGACTACTCGACCCGCAACCGCTACTGCTCGAAGCCCTCCATCGACGGCAAGACCGCCTCAACATCCAACTCATCATCGGCGCCGATGCCAGCGAAGCCGATGCATTCGATAACTGGGGCCGACCAGACACGGAGTACTGGAAAAATCATCGTAGCTCGTGGGCAAATTTCGAACAAACGGTCCACGTGGTCCATCACCCCGAACACGGTCTGAATCGATTAAGCCAAATTTTACAGAATCAAAAACCTGCTTACGGCACCACCGCCATCGTGCCCTGCGAACGCGAAAGGTATCCAGCGATGATTAGCGACCGCCTAAAATCCCTCGGCGCTGAATCACTCAATCCGATGGGCGAATTACACGGAGATCACATCATCCACCATAGTTTAAACGCCCTTTGTCAGGTGATTGAAAATCCAACTTTCGCAAATCTCAGAAAAATCCTGCTCTACCCCACGCTCAGCGAAAATCTTTTAAGTCAGCCCATCGATTTTTTAAGACTGAATGAATTGCTCGATGCCTTAAGTCAGCGCAAGCCACCGCAAAATTTATCACAGCTGGTAGATTTTGCCGATAAAATCGAAATCCCACACGACGGAGATAAACGCGAAATTTATCAGGCCAAACAAATCAAGAGTCTCACCCCTTTACTCAAGGAAATCGTCCACCGTATTCACTCACTGCCCAAAGACCCGAAATCATTAGGCCAAACTCTCTTGTTGCTGGTCCAAAAGAAAACCCCCGATGCCGATAAACTAGCCCATGAGTTCACCTTGGAAGTATCGGATACGATTGAAGAAACTTTGCATAACTTCTGCCAGCACGATGGCCCCGATAGTAAACTCTCTGCGATTGAATGGATTAAACTGACGTTGAGCGTTTGCGGACAGGAACGTTTTCGCAAAAGCGACGTAACTCATCCTATCAACCTGCCAGGTTGGATGGAAGCAGTCTGGGAACCGGTACCACATCTCATTATTTTTGGTCTGACCGATGACTTAATTCCGCAATCCAACCACTCCCACCCGTTCCTACCAGCCCGACTGCGCCGAGCATTACAGCTAAGCACCGCCGAAAACCATTTTGCCAATGCAGCCTATAGTTTAGAACGCATTCGACGTTCTCGACCTCAGGGACGCGTGGATATCATCGTACCTCGACATAACTCAGACGGCGATGGACTCCGCCCCTCGCGTCTTCTTTTCCAATGCACCGACGATGAACTCGTCCAACGCGTGCATTATTTGTTCGAAAGTGAATTAGCCACCGAGAGCGAACCTTTCTGGAATATTCCCGCTAACCTTCGCCTAACTCCCGTCGCCAAACCCCAACAGCTCGAACGCGTACAAAAACGTATCTCCGCGACGGCTTTTAGAAACTATTTGAGTAATCCCGCTGATTTTTGGCTCAAAAACGTCCTACAGTTACAAGAAACCCATCACGACACGGCGGAATTGAATCACGCTGAGTTTGGTTCTCTGGTTCACTCTGCGCTCGAAAAATTCGGTCGCGAAGAATCCAACCGCACCCTCCGCAACGCCGATGAGATTGCGAAAAAACTTTCTCAATGCTTGGACGATTATTTCGCCGAGGCCTTTGGAAATATCGATGACAATAACGACCCCGAGTACCGCGGCATCCTCTTACAACGCGAAACCGCCCGAGATCGCTTAACCCGCTTCGCCCCGCTTCAAGCACAACTGGTGGAGGAAGGCTGGCTCATCCAGTCGGTCGAAGGAGAACTACCCACCTTAACCATCGGGAAAATGGAGGTCGGGGGACGCTATGACAGGCTTGATTATAATGCCGCCAAAGACCTGTGGCGGGTCTACGACTATAAGAGTTTCAATAGGGTAAACACCCCAGAGAAAAAGCACTTTACAGAGTTGAAGGCCAACAGTAAGCGCAACCCGGATTTCGAATTTGAAAGTGGCGGAACTCGAAAAAACGGCGAGACCATCTTCTGTCGCTGGGATGACCTTCAACTCCCAGTTTATTATCGCAATCTCCGCCAAGGAAATCCGGAGATAGCCAAGAGCCAAGGGCTGGAGATTGGTTATATTGTGCTACCGGAAGATGGACCAGCCGAAGCGAACCTCTGGGAAAATTATCAAAAGGTGGAGACCAAGGCCAATGCCGCGATTGAAAAAATCGTGCAGCGAATTCAACAAGCCCGCCCAGAATTTTTCGCCTTCGAGCGAGATGGCACCTACCCTGTCTTCCCTCACTTCTCCAAACGCAAACCAGAGTCGTATATGGATGTAACTAAACTCGGTACAACGGAGGACTCTGGCCAATGAAGACGATTTTAAATACTTCCATTTTGGCTTCCGCAGGAACGGGCAAAACTTTCCAATTATCGGATCGCATCATCGCTCTACTCGCCAGCGGCCAAGTCAAACACGATGAAATCGCTGCCCTGACTTTCACCCGCGCCGCCGCGGCTGAATTTATTATTAAAGTCGTCGCCAAACTCAAAGACGCCGCCAGCGATGAGAAAAAACACCGGGCTTTATGTGAGCGACTCGGCTTATCGCCCGAAAAATACACCCAGAAGCATTTTTGCGAAATGCTCCGACAGGCTCTCTACGCCTCAAACCGAGTGACGATGGGCACGCTCGACAGTTTCTTCGCTAAACTGGTCATCACTTCCCCCTCGAGGTAGGATTGAGCAACGGAAGTGCCAAAACCATTCCCGACCAAGAAGCCGATGA
>RFOO01000062.1 GCA_009926645.1 bacterium
CGTGATGCACGGACGGGTTTACCGATTTATTCTTTGTATGGCGCAACGCGTCGGCCAACGCCTGAAATGTTAGAGGGCTTAGACGTTATCGTCATCGATTTTCAAGATATTGGATCCCGCTCATACACCTACATCAGTTGTATGCGTTACGTGATTGAGGCGTGCTTTTCTCTCGATCGGCCGGTGCGCGTGGTCGTTCTTGATCGGCCCAATCCGCTCGGCGGAGAAAAGATCGATGGACCTTTCATTGAGCGCGGGGTCAAAAGTTATGTGGGTGCCTATGAAATGCCTTATGTTCACGGTTTAACTATCGGTGAAATCGCTCGTTGGGCAGTAGCAACGCCAGGGGTCTTAGAAATCTCGGAAGCACAAAGAAAACGCGGAAGTCTCGAGGTAATTTCCATGCGTAACTGGAATCGCTCTCTCTTGTGGAATCAAACAGGACTGAATTGGGTGCCGACCTCTCCGCGCATTCCGAATCCACAAGCAGCTTTGGGGTATGCCATGGTTGGGTTGGGATGTATCATCGGAGATTTTAGTCACACCTATCGTGATCAAATGCATTTCCGTTTTATCCGTTATGGGAAAAGAAAATCCGATGATCTCATTTCGGCTTTAGGTTCATCAGTGCCAGGATTGAAACTCGAACCCAAGGTTATGCCTGATGGGACGCAGGGAGTTTACACCACGGTATCAAATTGGTCACGATTCAAGCCCACCGCGATATCGCTTCACATGATGAGGCAGTGTTGTGTTTGGGATAGTACCAATCCCTTTGCCCAAGCCTCACACCTTGAACGCGATTTGTTTAACAAGCACGTGGGGAGTCCTAATTTTCTTAATGAACTAAGAACGCAAGGGGCCAAAATTGATTTGCAGCGCTGGATGACACGCTGGGCGGGTGATGCGGAGGCATTTCGTTCCCGCACCTCACCTTATCGACTTTACTCTTAATTAGTAAGAGCGCCCATCGCGCTTTTCCCAGAAATTAATGTAAGCCTGATTGAGGACACCATAGCCTCCAGCGGTTGGGTATTTGCCTGTAAAATACCAATCACCCAAACTGGTCGGACAAGCTTTGTGGAGTGAATCAATTTTTTGGAATAAGAGAATGAGTTCTCCCTTCCAGCCAGACTTGCGCGGATAAACTAACTCTGCCGCTTTAGCGGAAATTTCATTTTCGGTGAAAGCATCATAGATTCGCTGCACATGATTTTTCATCGCCGAGGCAGGTCCTTTGGCTTGAGCAAGACAGTCTTGGTAAACTTCTTGGAGCAGGTCGTGCTTACCCCGCTCTTTGCAGAGAGCGACCGCCGCTTGGAAGGCGAGGAATTTACCCATCTCTGACATATCGATACCGTAACAATCTGGATAACGAATTTGTGGTGCCGTCGAGGCAATGACGATGCGCTTAGGATTAGGTCGAGCCAAGATGCCGAGAATCGATTGGCGTAAAGTGGTACCACGAACAATCGAGTCATCCACACAAACTAAAGTATCACCCTCCCGCACCGTGCCGTATGAAATATCATAAACGTGCGACGCCATTTGCATACGATTTTTTTCCTGCGAAATAAAGGTCCGCAATTTCACATCTTTGTGCGCTACCTTTTCCCCGCGTGGCCAGCCACCCAAGACGAGTTTATCGATGGCGGATTCATCTAACTTCCCTGCACGCAGGGCTTCCGCGAGTTGGTTACGTACTTGCACGCGACGGCGCCGACGCAGTTCTTCCATTAAACCATACCAAGCAATTTCTGCTGTATTGGGTATGTAGGAGAAGACAGCATGATCATGATCCTCACGAATGAGCTGAAGAATATCATCGGCCAGTGCCGCCCCAAGGGCTTTGCGCTCATGATAAATCTCCGGATCATTGCCACGGGAAAAATAAATTCTTTCGAATGAACAGTGACGTTTCTCTCCGGGATTGTGAATGGGCTCAATCGAGTGACGTCCATCGGCTTTAATGACGAGAGCGGAGCCAGGAGGCACTTCTTTGACATCAGCTTGGTTGACGCCAACAATCGTCATCAACGCGACGCGTTCGGAGGCGACGGCAACGAGGTCTTCGGTGCGAACGTACCAGCAAGGGCGAATGCCATTCGCATCACGAACCACAAAGGCATCGCCGTTACCAATTAAGCCTGCAATCGCATACCCACCATCCCAATTTTTGGCGGCTCGGCGCAGCACGTTGCCAACATCTAAGTGTTTCGAAATTTCTTTTTGGATCGCGGCTCCTTCGAGGCCTTGATCTTTGAAAGCTTTAAAAAGCCGGTCATGCTCCTCATCTAGCCAAAAACCAATTTCTTCCAGAATCGATTGAGTATCGGTGGAATAAATGACGTGAGCGCCACGTTCGGTTAGCGAAGCATTCAGCGCCGAGGTATTCGTTAAATTAAAATTACCAGCGACGAGCAAATTACGCGTCGGCCAAATGGATTTTCTGGCATAGGGGTGACAGGAGATGGAGTCAAAACTCCCCGAGGTTCCGTAGCGTAAGTGCCCTAGTAAAAGCTCCCCGCCGTAATCAAAATGGCGTTTAACGGTTTCGGGAAATTCTGGAACAATCGTCGCCTCGCGTACTTGATCGGCGTAGGCTTTAATTTGACGGGTAAAGATTTGCGTTAAGCCCTGTGCGCCAATTTCTCGATCGCGGAATAAAAAGGCTTCTCCGTTTTCGGCCCCAATTTTGACACAGCCAATGCCCGCTCCATCTTGGCCACGGTTGTGCTGTTTCTCCATTAACAGAAACAGCTGATTGAATCCATGAAGTGGCGACCCATATTTCTCCTGATACCATTTTAGGTCCTTAGTCAGCCGGACTAGGGCAATGCCACATTCGTGCCTTAAAGAGTCGCTCATCGCAGGCTGGTGAGTCTGTCCAAGAGGCGCGCGTCCTGTCCAGCGCTTACTATTATCAAGAACGCAGGAGGCGGCTCAAGCGGTCCAAGCTTTCCCCAATCAGCCCAGCCATACTCTGGTGTTGGCGGAAAGTGGGGTCTTTATGGTATTCGGCTAGCCCTTCGGCTAGTTCTTTAGCCTTTTCTGGGGTACTTAAGCGATTGGCTTCCATCGCGACCAGCAAATCTCGCATGCGATCGGGTGCGGCGAGCAATCGTCGGTGAATCAGGGATTGCTCCTCTCGTCGGTATTGCGCGGCGGAAGCCGCATTAATGTGTTTCGCGCAAAGTTGGGCAAAGGGCCGGTTCTCTTTAAAAGATCCAGGAAGATAGAACCTTAGCCGGCCGTCGTAAGATTGTTGGTCAAAGTCCATCGCGCGAACACGTATCGCGGTGGCATCAAAATCAGGAGTAACGGCGACGACGAAGTTGTAGGCTCGCATATCACCCAGTAGCCGTACCAAGCAACGTTCTTCGAATTTAATCAACTCTTTGGCCAGACGAACGGGGTGGTGGCTATTCGCATCAATCCACTTTTCAGAAAAGATATCACCCGGAATACCGGTCACATGTTCTTCGACTAAGGTTTCACCCCAAGTCAGGTAGTGCATGCGGTTGGGTGAAAGGAGGTGCTCAAGTTCCAAACCACAAACCCGAGAGGCATCACCCGTTTTTACATAAAAATAATCGTGATTTTCATTATAGGCATTAACGATACGAACGCGAAAAGGCTGAGAATTACCAAAAGAACAAAAATCAACGCGATCCACATAGACGTGACTAAACACGCGCAATCCACCCTCACCGCGGAGCAGGGCGTAGGTTTCTAACAAGCTTTGAGAAAGACTAGCCATCACTTCGGGTTGGTAGGCCACGGTTTCCCACAACGTATCGCGACCGCGATCCAACAACGGCATGGCCGCGGTAAAATCACGCAACTGAGCGTAGGAAACGGGCAGTGTCACTTCGCGACCTTCACGGGCTAAATACTCACGAAGCTGCTCACCAATCGGGTAGGCTGGCTTACGCTGCGTTTTTTTAAATTCAAACTCTGAGCCAGCGGCGTCCATGGATTAATCGAGGTGTGGCCGAAGATGACTTTCTTCAATCACCATTTGTAATGGCTGGTGGGGATGACATTCCGCACGATAAGCGATAAAACTTCGTCGGTGTTGGTCGAAGATTGGCCAAATCAGAGTGCGGTCTGATTCAGGGATTTTAATTTGCGTAATTTCTTCTCGAGCAAAAAAAGCAAATTTACCTTCAGTGATCGTGGCAGGGACTTCTTTAAGGCGGCGACGACAATCAAAGAGGAACATCAGCCAATGGGTCTGTCCTTCATAACCTTTTTCGGAAATCATTCCGAAAAGATGTAAATCGGAGGTCTTTACTTTGACTCCTGCTTCTTCCGCAACTTCGCGAACCGCACATTCAAAAGGCGATTCTCCTGTGGCTGTCTCCAGTTTTCCTCCAAGCGGACTCCAGCAACCTTGATTAGGAGCTTTGGTGCGTTGAATGAGCAGAAGTTTTCCGTTTTCATCGTGTAGAAAAACGAGAACGCTGATTTTAAAAGGGAGGGTCGCTCCAGTGGACATAACTCTACCTTGCCCGAGACGAGAGTGGGCACAACCACGGAGTGAAGTTTTCCGAGGAGTTGCGTTCAGGCACGGCCCAGCTAAGTTTATTCCATGCCTGAACTCGCCGAAGTCGAATTTTTCCGTCGTCGCTGGGATGTTGCTCGAGGGAAAACAGTCAAAGCCGTTTATCTCAATCCGCGTGCGCGAGACAATCGTGGCCTACCCATTGCTAAGATAAAAAAAGTGCTACTTGGGCAAAAGTTTTTAGCTTCCCAAGCCGCTGCAAAACAAATGGCGTTTTATTTTACGAATCACCTTTGGCTGGGCATTCATTTAGGCATGACGGGAGAGTTGGCCGTGGGTCCCGCCGAACGAGAACCCAAGCCCCATGAACACCTCGTTCTTAAAATGTCGAACGGCCAAGAACTCATCTTTATCGACCCTCGGCAGTTCGGGCGGGTTTTGTTCTATCAAGGTCAAGGCGTCCCTGAATGGTGGGCTAAAATTGCGCCTCCGATTTTATCTCGTGCTTTTACGGTTCAGGTGGTTGCGGATTTTTTAAAACGTCATGGCCGTGCTCCCATCAAGGCCGTCTTGTTAATGCAGGAACGTTTTCCTGGTATTGGCAATTGGATGGCCGATGAAGTTTTATGGCGTGCAGGGTTTCACCCTCAAGCGAGGGCAGGCAATTTCGGACCGCAAGCGATTCTACGACTCCATCGCACTTTGCGCCAAGTGTGCCGCGATGCTTTAAAAGTGATTGGGAAGGATTGGTCCGACCCGCCAAGCCATTGGCTTTTTAATCATCGATGGAGCGATGGGGGAAAGTGTCCCGCCTCTCGCGTGTTATTGAAAAGAGCACCCGTTGGCGGACGGACGACCTGTTGGTCTCCCGCTAAACAAAAATTAGGTGCGGAACGCCGTTGACCTTTCTGTGAACACGAGGGACTTTTTTCTATGCGTGTGACGGGAGGTATCGCTCGAGGAATTCAATTGCGTGTGCCCACGAAGGGTGGGGTGCGCCCAGCGACCGATTATATTCGGGAGGCCGTTTTTAATTCTCTCGCAGCGTTTATTCCTCAGGCAAAGGTCCTCGATTTATTTTCCGGTACGGGTGCTTATGCTTTAGATTCGCTGAGCCGTGGTGCACTTTCCGCCACGGCGGTGGATTTATCTATCGGAAGCGAAATCAAAGCTAATATGGCTGCGGTTGCTAAATCCATGGGAGTGCCTGAATTGCCGATGAAAACAATCACGGGTGATGCGATGCGATTGGACTTAACCCCAGAGCGGTTCGATTGCATTTTTGCTGATCCACCCTGGGAATTCTGGGAAACAAAAGGGGCAGAGATTGCACAAGCAGCCGTTGCTTATGCTAATCCTGGTTCGGGTGTGCGAGTTATTCTTGAAGCACCTGGAGGCTGGGCGGTCCCAGTGCCTTTGGGTTGGAAATTAAAGAAGGTTATCGGCAAAGGCAAAGGTCAGCCTGCCGCCTCCATTCTTATTCGCGAATCCTAAAGAACTGAACGATGAGGCCGCCAAGCCTCTAATTGTGATAGCATGATGGCCGAGCCAGCTAAGCACGCTGCTTCAACGCGCAGAATTCGATCACCCAAGTGATAAAAGCGAAAATTTTTCTCTCGTAAAAGTCGTCGCTCCTGAGTGGTCCATCCTCGCTCGCATCCAATCGCCAACACGCCCTGTTTCTCTTCGCCCGTTTTAGATTTTAATACCTCGGTGGCTTCATACGGATCAAGGGCAACGTGCCAACTTTGCGCAGAGAGGTTGGTTAGCGCTTCAGTCAATGAAGGGTAGACTTCCACGTCTGGAAGTCTTGTTGAATAAGCCTGCTCTGCTCCTTTTAGTAAAAATTCTTCCCAAGCTTTATTTTTCCAAAGCGTGCTTTGAGCATAACTGGGGTCACTTTTTTCTGAGGAGAAAAAAACGACTCGGTTTATTCCGAGACATGCACTTTCATACAGAATTTTTTTCGCCGTAGCGGGTCGAGGTAAACCAACAAGAAGATCAAACGGTAGTCGTGGTTGAATTTCTTTTTCTCGTTTAAGATCAAATTTAAATCGC
>RFOO01000063.1 GCA_009926645.1 bacterium
GCGATGGTTTTGTCCTCATTCGCTTTTCGTTTTCTCGATTTTGGACATGGAGAATTAAAATTCATTGCCGATTTTGGATTTGGCGGACTCTTTTTCTTTGGATCCATTTTAGCCCTAGTCATGACGGCTCAGCTACTTTTTGCTGAAATGGATAATCGCACAGCTCTAACTCTTCTCGCGAAGCCCGTAAGTCGGACCGAGTTTCTGCTAGGAAAGTTTGCGGGTATTTGGATTGTCTTAGGACTCTTTGTCTTCGTCCTTTCGACCCTTCTGGGAGTGATGCTTTGGGGTCGTTGGCAGGAGCTGGTTATTCTGGCTGAGCAAACGGCAAAAGTTGCACCGCAGTTTAGTCTCGAAGGGGTTTTCTCTCACGCACTTTTACAGTGGTTCCGACTGGGCGTTGTCACCTCAATGGTTCTTCTTATTTCTACCATTGCTCGCACATTTCTTTTTGCGGTTGTTGTCGGTGCCATGACGATTGTGGCTGGTCAATTACAGTGGCTTGCCCAAGAGGCCCTTTTTAAGCCTGCTGAATTAAACCCTTTCAGTCATGCCTTACTCTGGTTGGCTAGTCGTCTCTTACCTAATCTCCAACAATTCAATATCGGTGATGCCTTAGCACTCGATCCGAGTGCCGTAGCGACGGGGGCGGTATCCGCAGCTATTCTTTCAGGCGGATTCTATCTCATCGCTTATCTGTTTCTCGCGAGTTTGACCTTTCAGCGTCGCGAAATCTAACGATGTGGCATCGTGCAACATGGCTATTCGCAGGCACGCTACTTTTGGGCGCGGGAGTGTATTCTGAATCCTCCTGGCAAAAGATTCGACCTTCCGTTCCTGAAATTGGTCGTAAAGAAATCGAGCCATCCTTAGGGCAGGGTGTACTTTTAGGTATTCTCGGTGGACTGCGTAACATTATCGCTGATGGCACGTGGATTCGTAGCTATGTTTACTGGGAAAAAAAGGATCGTGCTGCTTGCGAGGCCTTAATGCGAACGGCTTGTGCACTGGATCCACGTTCACGTTATTTTTGGGAGAACACAGGCTGCGTGATTGGCTATGACATGGCACATTGGGAAATTCGTCGTCGCGGTGGCTACAATAAAGTTACTCGGGAAATCCAAGATGAAATTTTTAAGAAATATGCCCGCCACGGATTAACGGTTTTTGAAGAGGGCGTGAAATACACTGGTGGCAGTCCCAGCCTCTTAATTTCCGCAGGCCAACTTTCTGAAATTAAACTCAAAGATTCTCTCTTGGCTGCAGAGTATTATCGACGTGCAGCTGAGTCGAGAGGTGCCCCTTGGTTTGCTTACTTCCTTTGCGCTAAGTCTTATTGGGAGGGTGGAAAAAAAGTTGAGGCCTACCTCTGGTATCGAAAGCAGTATATTGAAAAATTACTTCCGATGGAGGATGGTAGCCCCGATGATCTTAATCATTTACGCTATTTTGAGGAGGAACTTAACGTGCCTTTTTTACAGCGTATTCCTCGGCAAAAGTGGGAGAAAAAAATTTAGAAGGGATTGCCGTCGCTGGACTTTGCGTCGGAGTCGACTGCGGCCTTCTTTCCTGCTTTAGGTTTACGCGGAGGAAACTCAAACCACCATCCTTTAGATTTGTCAGCTACGAGAAAGGCTTCAAAGCCACGGTTAGTGCGTCTAGAGATAAACTTTTTCAGAGGTGTCTTACCTTGATTCAATAAACTCTTCACATCCTCGGGGGTAATCGATGCTTTGAGCATCTCGGCATTAAGGCTAAAAGTCTTCTTGGCTCCTGCAGCCAATGCTTTCTGGGGGCAGACGCGGTATCCGGCCGAAGGTGTTTGTTGGACGGGTAAGCCAGAAATAGGGCAGAGGCCTAAGACGGGCCAATCGGCGTCGAAGGCATCGGGATTACCGTCTACACCTTCACGCGGCGGAAGGTGTAAGATAGCCTTCAGTCGTCCAGAAGGAGGCTTTGGCTTGGTTTTGCGCTTGGGCTTTTCTTCACCCTCATCCGACGTCGTTGCTGCTTTATCTTTCCACGAAACGATGGAATCTTCATCGACTAAATCAATGAAGCCGGTGAAGTTTTTACCAGACTTCATGGATTTGAAATCGTGAAATGGTCCGATGCGACGTTTGGCGATCAGTTCAGCTAATTCAGCGGGAGTAACGGTATGTCCATTAATCCCAGCGTAGACAATCAGCATGGGTTTTTTGCCATCCGCTGAGCGATCCTGCGAAAAATAACTTTCTCCGTTAGTCAGTAGTGGCTTGTGATCAGTGGGGGAAAGAATTTCAGGCTGAACCACGGTGGGAGGAACTTCAGCACTTCCTTTTTCCACCATAATACGAACTTGATCCTTAATATCTTGGATGAACTTTTTGACCGATAGGTCACCGTGCTCGATTTGTTTGAGCTGATACTCCCACTCGCCTGTGAGCTGTGGTTCAGAAATAAAGGCTAAGCCTTTGGCATGAATAAACTGATGCAGTTGAAAAGCTTTCGCTAGGGGAACGAGTTCCTTACCTTGGCGTTCAATATACTGATTATTGAGTAAACCTTCGATGGTTTGCGCACGCGTTGCTGGGGTCCCTAAACCACGTTCTTTCATCGCTTCAGCCAACGCTTCATCTTCCACTAGCTTGCCTGCATTTTCCATCGCCCCAAGAAGTGAGGCTTCATTGTAGCGAGCAGGAGGCTTGGTCGCATCTTGTTTCGTTTCGACTGCTTCTAGTTTCGCTTGGGGTGGGGTGCCATCGGCAGATTGGAGAGCGGGAAGGTTAGTTGAACCCTCCTTTTCTTCCTCGGCATCGGCTTCTTGACCCCAGACTGCACGCCAACCTGCGACCACCAAAACCTTACCAGTGGTGCGGAAAGTATGTTGACCGACGGCTGTGGTCCGCACGGTTTCCTCGAATTCTGCCATCGGGAAGAAAACTCCGATAAAACGACGTACAATCAGGTCAAAAATCTTTCTTTCCACCTCACTCATCTCACCTGGAATCGTCCCAGTCGGTACAATCGCGAAGTGATCGCTTACTTTTTTGTTATCAAAAACCCGTTTACCAGCCGATTTCACCCAACCTTGGGAGAGAACTTCGCGTGCATGGGTTCCCGCAGTGTGTCCATCAGACAGCGAGGATAAAACATTTTGAGCGTTCGCTACATAATCCTCGGGTAAATATTGTGAATCCGTTCGTGGATAGGTGACCGCCTTAAACTTTTCGTAAAGAGCTTGCGCAGCACCTAAAGTGGATTTGGCCGATAACCCGAATCGACGGTTAGCTTCACGTTGTAAACTGGTTAGGTCAAAAAGACGAGGAGCGCTTTCCTTCTTAGGTTTTCGCTCATCGGTGACAGTACCAACCCCGATGGACTGAGATTCTTCGGCAAGTTTTTTGGCTTGGGTCTCATCAAAAAAGCGTTCGGCTTCTTTGCGATCGGTGATTCCTGGAACTTGGGCTACACCTTTATACGGTCCTGCTTTAACCTGAAATGTTGCTTCAATTTTCCAAAATGTTTTGGGCTGAAAGGCGCGAATTTCTAATTCACGTTGCACAATTAACATCAGCGTTGGCGTTTGCACGCGTCCAACTGAGTAGGATTCATTACGACGACCGCCGCCAATGCGAATGGTAGAAAAACGACTGGCATTCATACCTACTAACCAGTCGGCTTGAGCTCGTCCCACCGCTGAATCGAGAAGTCCCGCCTTGGCTTCGGCGGTGAGTAAGTGGGCGAAGCTGTCTTTGATCGCCTCTGCTGTCATACTGGTAAGCCAAAGACGTTTGATTGGTAACTGCCGTCCTGCTAAAACATAAATTTGATGAAGAATTAATTCACCTTCACGTCCTGCATCGCAGGCATTGACAATCGCGCCAACGTCTGGGCGTTGGATTAGCTTTTTTAAGAGTTTATAGCGGGAACCATCTTGGCGATCACCCGTAATAATTTTTAAGATATCACTGGAGACGCTACCGTTGAACTTCTCAGGTAAAATGGGCAGATCTTTTAAGGACCACCGTTTATATTTCTCATCTAAATCTTGCGGGTCTTTGAGTCTCACTAAATGGCCGACCGCTGAACTGATGACCCATTCGTCATTTTCAAAAAAATCATCCCGTTTGGATACTTTAAGAACTTTGGCAAGGTCCGCAGCAACCGAGGGTTTCTCGGCAATGACAAGAGTCTTGGAACCAGCGATGGCGGGTTCGACGGAGGAGGTTTTGGTCGATTTCTTAGGCATGCGTGGGATGATAACCGAAGGTCAAGGGTCGGTTACATTCCTTGCTCTGCGAAAGCATCATCCAAGGCCGCAATGAGCGTTGCAATGGTGGCATCCGTTTCATCGCCCATATTAGAGATACGGAATGTCTTACCTTTCAGTTTTCCGTAACCACCATCGATGACCAATTTATGGCGTGATTTTAGGGTCTTATTGAGACGCTCGAGGTCGACATTGCGATCGTTTTTGAAACAATTGAGACCGCGAGTGGCGTACTTGATTTCAGGAAGTAAGGTAAAGCCTTTGGCAAAACCCCATTCACGGACGCGTTCATTGAGTCGACGATGGCGCTCGTAGCGATTTTCTAAGCCCTCGGCTTCGACTTCGATGAGTCGCTGCTGCAATCCAAAGAGAAGGGAGATACAAGGGGTGGAAGGTGTCATGCCCTTGCTGTGGTTATCATGGAATTCAATCAGATCAAAATAGTAACCGCGATCGGGACTTTGCTTGGCGCGCTCGCGGGCTCTCTCGCTGACCGCAAAAATAGCCAGTCCAGGAGGAAGAGCTAAGGCCTTTTGCGAACCAGTAAGTAAAATATCAATCCCGAGTTCATCTTTATGAATCGGCAAAGTGGAGAATGAACTGACCGAGTCGGCAATGGAGATAACGTCAGGGAACTCTCGTACCACGGCCATAATGTCAGCGATGGGAGAAAGGGTTCCTGTGGATGTTTCGGAGTGAATGAATGTAATGCAGTCAAATTTGCCCGTCGCTAAGGCTTTACGTACTGCTTCAGGGTCAACCGGCTTCCCCCATTCAAAAGAGAGGGCTTCGGCGTACTTTCCACAACGCTTGGCTACATCATTCCATTTATCAGAAAAAGCGCCATTCATGCAATTAAGCACGCCCTTGCGACAGACATTGCGGAGGGCACCCTCCATAACTCCCCATGCTGAGCTGGTGCCGAGATAGACTGGATCCTGGGTGAAGAACATTTTCTTCAGACGAGGTTGCATGTCTTCATAGAGAGCCACGAAGTCTTTGGAACGGTGTCCAATCATGGGTTTGCCCATGGCTTTGATGATAGACTCTGAAACAGTCAGAGGTCCTGGAATATAAAGACGGTAACTCATTGGTGGAAAGTGGAGAGAAGAGAAGAGGGTACTTCAGGGTTATCGAGACGAACAATACGTTGATTGCGCTCCGCTAGGGTGACGGTTTTAGGTTTCCAGCTTTTGGCTTCTTCGGGGGTAACTTCAGCAAAAGTCATCACGACAAGCAAGTCCCCTGCTTTACCCAAATGGGCTGTCGCACCGTTAAGACATACCTGACGACTGCCCGCTGGAGCAGGGATGGCATAGGTTTCAAAACGTTCGCCCGTGGTAATATTTCCTACGAGGATTTTTTCGTAAGGCAGGGTGCCAACCAAGGCCATGAGTTCGGAGTCGATCGCCAGCGAACCTTCATAATCAGGGCGTGCACCGGTAACTTCGGCACGGAGTAATTTAGTGCGTAAAAGATGATAAAGCATGTCCCTGAGCCGTCCCTTCTCAATCGGTTGGCTTGCCTGCGTCAAACAAGTTTGCATCAATTTGTCTCATGGCAGCAAAGCAACGAGGTCTATTTTCCGCAATCGGCGAGGCAATTGCCGCCTATGCCATCGACGTCGTTTATGAGCGTAAAAAGGGCCTTGGTGCGATGCTTTTAGGGGCATTTTTATTCGTTCTTTCGTGTCTTTTTAACGTCATTGTACGACTCCGACTTTGGCTCTATCGAAATCGTCTTTTTCGGGATACACCCCTCGGTTGTAAGGTGGTGGTCGTGGGTAATTTAACCGTCGGAGGAACGGGAAAAACCCCTATTGTTATGAAAATGGCCCAAATTTTGGCCCGGCGTGGTCGCAAAGTGGCCATTTTATCACGAGGCTATAAGGGCTCGAGCGATTCTTTGCTTAAAAGTTTCTGGCGTTGGCTCACCCAAGGAAGTCGTCCTGACCCCCTCGTTGTTTCCGATGGTAAATCGGTTTTAGCAGGTCCCGATGAGGCAGGCGATGAGCCTTACATGCTAGCGAGCAACCTCGTGAACGATGGTGTCGTCGTGATTGTTGACCGAGACCGCGTTGAGGGCGGACGATTCGCTTTACGCCGTTTTGGCGTGGATACCATCTTACTCGATGACGGTTTGCAGTATTTACCTCTCCGTGGACAAATTAATTTATTGTTAGTCGATAGCCAAAATCCATTTGGCAATGGCTGTCTTTTGCCACGTGGCATTTTACGTGAACCGATATCGAGTTTAAAACGTGCGAC
>RFOO01000064.1 GCA_009926645.1 bacterium
ATCACTATTTCACGGATAATGTTTTAGCAGGCAAAAAACCCGACCGAGAAATGCAGAAAGAAATGTCGAGTTTAACCAAGGTGCTTCTCGCTCAACCCCACGTGCTCATCCATCGCGATTTTCAATCGCAAAATATTTTAATTAGAAATCAAAAAGCTTGGTTAATTGATTTCCAAGGTGCACGTGGGGGCTGTGCTTTTTATGATTACGCTTCCTTAGCCTTCGATCCTTATCTCCAGCGCCCAGATATCGATTGTTGGCGAATTGAAATCGAGGACCAAGCACGCGAAGTTTCGGGATGGAAAGGTTCACTCGATGAATTCAGCCAACTCTTGTATACCGCTGCCACACAACGACTGCTTCAAGCCTGCGGAGCCTACGCTTTCCTTGGACATAAAAAAGGCCGAGCTGATTTCCTCGCCCACCTTCCACGAGGACTGCGCAACCTTCAGCAAGCCGCCAGCTTTTGTGGAAAGCGACGAATTGCTGATTGTGCAGAGGAGATGCTAGCGAAGCTTAAACCAAGCCGTTAACTTTCTCATCGAGGAAGCGAACGACTTCGTCTTCAGACAGACGCACCTGTTCTAAGGTGTCGCGATGACGAACCGTGACACCCGCTCCCTTTTCGATGGTTTCGAAATCGATGGTAATTCCGTAAGGCGTGCCAATTTCATCCTGACGGCGATAACGGCGACCAATAGCACCCGACGCATCGTAAAAGACGTTGAAACGCTTCTTGAGACGACGGTAAAGCGCCTCCGCCCGCTCAACAATTTCGGGCTTATTTTTCACCAAGGGGAAGATGGCAGCCTTGTAAGGAGCCACTCGCGCGGGCAAGCGAAGAACAATCCGCTTTTCGCCCTCAACTTCATCTTCGTGATAAGCCGTAGTCAGAAGAGCAAGAAACACGCGATCTACGCCCACCGAAGGCTCAATCACATGAGGAATAAAACGGGCCTTAGTCGATTCATCAAACCAGTCCATTTTTTGTCCCGATACTTGACTGTGTTGTGTTAAATCGAAATCGCCTCGAGCAGCAACCCCTTGCAACTCTTGAACACCAAAGGGAAACTCAAACATGATATCGGTAGTCCCCTTGGAATAATGTGCTAATTTTTCTTGCGGGTGAGGATAGAGAGAAAGCTTGTCGCGAGGAATGCCGATAGACTCGAACCAATTTAAGCAACCCTCAATCCATTCACGGTGGGCTGTCTTCCAGTCGGCCGCAGGAGAAATAAAATATTCAATCTCCATTTGCTCAAATTCCCGCGAACGGAAAATGAAGTTTCGCGGATTAATTTCGTTCCGAAAAGCTTTCCCCATTTGGGCAATACCAAAAGGTAATTTTACCCGACCTGTATCGACGACATTTTTAAAATTGATAAAAATTCCTTGTGCGGTCTCGGGGCGTAGGTAGGCAACCGCCGAGGCATCCTGCATCGCGCCGACATAAGTTTGGAACATCATGTTAAACGAGCGCGGAGGCGTCAGTGAACCAGGCTTCCCGGTGGCAGGAGATGGAATCAAGGCGTATTGTGCCTCAGTCGCTTGAGTGTAATCCTTAAGCTGAATAGGCTCGAGTGCACCCTGCTTAGCCAACTTGCGCTTTAATTCTTGAGCCAATTCTTCGGCCTTCGTCTGCATCGATTCGTCTTCCAAGACTGAAACATACCCAATCGTTTCACTGGCTACGATAACTGGAGCGAAGAAAAGCTGGTCGGCGCGGTAGCGCATCTTGGACTCCTTACAGTCAACCAATGGGTCGGTAAAATTATCGATGTGACCCGAGGCCTTCCACGTTGTCGGATGGTGAATGATAGTTGAATCCAGTCCCACAATATCATCGCGGCGATGCACGAAGTCCTGCCACCAAGCCTGTTTGATATTATTTTTAAGTTCTGCCCCTAAAGGACCGTAGTCAAAAAAACCATTAAGACCGCCGTAGATTTCGGAGGATGAAAAAACAAACCCGCGACGCTTGCACAGGTTAATAATCGATTCCATTTTATCGGTAGGAGCAGCCATAAAGTTGATAGGTTACTCAAATACGATTGCACAGGGATAAGGTGCAAGCCTGTTCCCTACTCGTGCTGGGGTTCGGTAGACAGACTGCGGGTTTTAGCCGTCCATTCTTTGGCTACCCGCGAAACCGCTTGCATAATCCCCGTGAAGTCACCGACCGACTCAGACAATTTCGTCTGCGAATCTTCTAATGTTATCGCTAAACCTTCCAAGGAAGTCTGTGCTTCTTGAATCGACTGATGCAAATCGACCAAAGCATGAGAATCCCATTGCTGATTCGCTCGATCAGAGGCATGACGCAGGCTGGCGCAGGCCTCAGCCAAACGATGTACTTTTTCTTCCAGTCGAGATTCCTCTGTCGCTCGTAAAATCTCCGTTGTTTTCAAAACCATCTTTTGCGAAAACTCCGCCGCAAAAGCAGGATCAGTCTTCTCATAGACAACCGAAAGACTCTGATTTAAATCACGCGCCATGAGACCTAAATCGCGTTGATTAAATCGTCCTAGTTCTTTGACGATTCGCTCCGTAGCTCTTTGCAAGGTAACACCCGTTGCAGGAATTTCATTCGGCTTGAGCGAGGCAGGCAATGGATCGGCTTCATCCCAATAGAGCTCGACCTGCAATAAACCCGAGGCGGGACTCACGGCCACCAACTGAGCTCGCAGTCCAGCGGCTACTTCATTTTTTATATTCTGAGATTGGAGACGAAGAGCTAAACCTCGGTCGGCGATGCTTTCAGGATTAAGAGACAAGGTTACTTCAGGACGAACTTCACCTTGCTCATCCAAAGACAAACCGATTGTGGAAACCTGTCCTACTAAAACGCCTTTTAAACGGACAGGCGAACCCTCAGCAATGCCATGAATGGAAAAAGGGGGACGGAAAACGACTTCGACAAGTGGCGCCGACCAAGTCCGCCACCACAACCAAGCAGAGACCCCCAAAGTCACCACCAAGATGACCAAGAGTATGGCTCCAACTCGACGTTGATTCATCCGGCAGACTGAGGATAACTACCAAGCCATTTTACCACTTCACATCGTCCTTTCAAAGCGGCCACTGCTTCTTGCACTGCAGGCGTTTCCCAGTGACCAGGAAAATCGATAAAGAATTGATATTCCCAAGCTCGTCGACGACTGGGACGCGATTCAATGCGAATCAAATTGATGCCTCTTTCCGAGAATGAACTTAGTGCAGATTGTAAGGCTCCTGGTTCATGCTTTAAGGTTAAAACCACACTGGTGACTTCTTCCTTAGCTCCGGGTGGATTAGCCGTCGCACCGATGACAAAGAAACGCGTCGCATTATCACGACGATCCTGAATACCACGGGCTAAAATAGGTACGCCACGCGACTCAGCTGCCGAAGCGGAAGCGACCGCTGCACTTCCTTTGGGTTCACGCAGAACTTGTTCAACCGCAGCCGCAGTGCTTTCAGTTTCCACCAAAGAAGCCTGAGGTAGATGACGAGAAATCCAGCCACGACATTGCGCCAGAGCGATATCTTTTGATAGAACTCTTTTCACCTCATTCAAAGGTCCAGCACCAACCAAACACTGCTCCACCGAGAGCGTTACTTGAGCAACGACCTTCAATTCAGACTCGGCCAGTAAATCAAGGGAGTGACTAACAACACCCTCTGTTGAATTCTCCACGGGAACAACGCCATAAGAGGCTTCCCCTGATTCAACCGCTGCAAAAATATCAGCGATGGTTCGCATGGGCAATGCTGGCACGCTCGAACCAAAAGCACGAATCTCAGCTTGTTGGGTGAAAGAGCCCTCGGGTCCAAGATAGGCAACAGGTTTTGCCATTTGTGCACCGATGGAGAGTGATATAATTTCCCGAAAGATAGACCGAATGCCAGAGGCAGGTAAACTCGGAGCGGCCTCAACCAAAGCCCGTAGAACCTGTTCTTCTCGTTGCGGAGCGTAAACAGGGGCTCCTGCTCTCAATTTTGCTTCGCCGATAGCACGAGCGACTTGTAAACGTTCACCGAGAAGACGAAGAATCTCTCGGTCAATACGGTCAACTGTGCGGCGATGTTCGTCTAAACTCATGCAGAAGGTGATTCGGGTTGAGAGGCGGTGGCAGAGGATTGATCTTCCAAGGGTAGCCCAACCTCAGCATCACCCACCGTTACAGGTGCAGTGGCTCGAGTAATCCACTCCGTGATTTGAGCAGGCGATAAAACATCTGAAGCAGGCAGCTCACCCAGAGAACGAAGACCAGTGAAATCAAGGAACTTATCTGTGGTACCGTATTGAATGGGACGACCTGGTAAATCCGCTCGACCAGTCACAGCAACTAATTCCAATTCCATCAAACGATTCAAAGCGCTATCAATAGAAACTCCACGAATCGCTTCCATTTCAGCCCGAGTCACAGGCTGACGATAGGCCACAATCGAAAGCGTTTCCAAAGCAGCAGCACTTAAACGTTGAGGACGTGGCTCACCACGTAGCAAGCGAACCCAATCAGCATAGGCAGGGGAAATAACCAAACGAAAACCTTCTGGACCTTGCAAAATCCGACATGCGTCGTTGGATTCTCGCATCTCAGATTCAAGAGCATCCACCGCCTCACGAATTTGCGTTGCCGTTAACAGCGTTGGCACCTGATCGATAATATCCTGTATCACTTCTTGCACCGGTTGAGGTGAAGGAAGAGAGACATCCGCAGGAGTAGAGACAGAACGTTCCTCAACACTTTCTGAAGACAATTGTGCATGATAGCGTTGCACAACTTTTTGTATGTCCTTGATAGACACTGCTTCCGAAGTGGAAAGCAGGAGTGCTTTTATAATCTTCTTAAGGTTGAATTCCACGGAAAAAAGGTCTTAAAGGAGGGTGTATGGGTAGAGTCGATAGCAATACCGACTCAACATCCTTATTAGGAGTCTACCCCTTACTGACAACCGCAGACTTTTCACACCATGCCTGACCAAAATCCCTCTCGCCAATTCTCCAGTCTCGTCGTGGACGGAGCGAATCGAGCACCCAGCCGAGCCATGCTTAGAGCGGTCGGCTTTACCGATGCTGATTTTTCCAAACCAGTAGTGGGTATTGCGTCAACCTGGTCCATGGTCACTCCCTGCAACATGCATATCGATCGCTTGGCTGACCAGGCAGCTAAAGGAACGAATGAAGCAGGTGGAAAATCGATTATTTTTGGAACTATGACCGTTTCCGATGGCATCTCCATGGGCACTCCAGGCATGCGTTATTCCCTTGTTTCTCGAGAAATTATTGCTGATTCGATTGAAGCTGTCGCTGGGGCAGAAGGGTTCGATGGTCTTGTAACCATTGGGGGATGCGATAAAAACATGCCCGCCTGTGTCATCGCGATGGCTCGCCTGAATCGACCCTCCGTATTTGTTTACGGTGGCACCATCGTCCCCGGCCTGCATCGCGGTCAACCCGCTGACATCGTTACGGTTTTTGAAGCCGTTGGAAAACATGCCGCCAAGCAGATTGACGATAAGGAATTAAAAGAAATCGAAACCTGCTCGATTCCAGGAGAGGGCTCATGTGGTGGCATGTACACCGCCAACACGATGGCTTCTGCCATCGAGGCCTTGGGCCTTAGCCTACCTGATAGTTCCGCACAATTAGCGAATTCTAAGGATAAAATGGCTGACTGTGATCGGGCAGGAAAAGCCGTCATGGAATTATTAAAGAAAAATATTCGCCCCTTAGACATTCTGACTAAAGAAGCCTTTGAAAATGCCATCACCGTGGTCATTGCTTTGGGTGGCTCGACGAATGCAGTCATGCACCTCATTGCCATGGGCCACTCAGCCGGTGTAAAAGTGACTCTCGAAGACTTTGAGCGCATCGGCAAAAAAGTGCCCGTGCTTTGCGATCTCAAGCCAAGCGGAAAATACAACATGGCTCACTTTGTTCGTATTGGCGGGCTTCAACCACTTCTCAAAATGTTACTCGATGCTGGTTTACTTCACGGCCATTGCCTTACTGTAACAGGCAAGACAGTCGCAGAAAACTTAGCTACTGTTAAACCTTACAGTAAGGACCAAGATGTGGTTCGACCCTTCTCCAATCCTGTAAAAGCTGACAGTCACTTGCGTATCCTGCGTGGCAACCTGGCCCCCGAAGGAGCCGTTGCGAAAATTTCAGGCAAAGAAGGAAACAGCTTTACGGGTAAAGCGATTGTTTACGAGTCGGAGGAAGAATCCCTCCAGGGTATTCTCAATGGTGAAGTCAAAGACGGAAACGTCATCGTTATTCGCAATGAAGGTCCTCGCGGTGGACCAGGCATGCGCGAAATGCTTGGACCCACGAGTGCCGTTATGGGCAAGGGAATTGGTAAAACCGTCGCACTAATTACCGATGGAAGATTCTCGGGTGGTAGCCACGGTTTCGTCGTTGGACACATCACCCCCGAAGCCGCCGTAGGGGGAGTCATTGCCGTCGTCAAGAATGGCGACACCATCACGATTGATTCG
>RFOO01000065.1 GCA_009926645.1 bacterium
AGTAAAATAATCGGAAGAAATACATAAAACTGCTCCTCGATGGAAAGAGACCAAGTATGTAATAGGCTAATGGTCGATGCATCTGCCCCCCAATAGTCACCCGCTAAAGACAACATGTATTGATTAGATACCAATGCTAAGACCTTAAGACTCTGCCGCCCCTGAGAGGATAAATCAGCCGGCGGGACAAAAAGAATAAATGCTAATAGTAAAAAAACTAATAGCATGAAGGCTAAAGCCGGGAAAATACGTCTAACACGTCTTTCCCAAAAATTTTTAAGAGAAAATGTTCCGGCGTTCAGTTCATTTACAATGATTGAAGTGATTAAATAACCTGAAATAACAAAAAACACATCAACCCCCAGAAACCCTCCTTTTAGCCACTTTTCGTTAAAGTGAAAAATTAATACACCAAGTATGGCAATGGAACGAAGCCCGTCGATTTCTGGCCGATATTTGATGCTACTCATTTTAACTTAAAGATTTTTACCAAATGACCCCTTAATCAGTTCCTTCATTGAATCAGACCATTCCCGATTTAAATAGTGGCTAAGTAAAATGTAGTTTAACGCTGAAATAATAATGGAAATGCCAAACGCCGACATGCTCCTATTACCGTAAAATTGGAAAATTAAGAAGACGGGTAAAATAGAAATAATTGAGACACCAAATGGTTTAAGCGTAGCGATAGCGTATTCCCAAAGAGTTGCTCCGCATAGTGGCTTAACAAGAAATCTCCATAGTGGAATATACGAAAATACAAATAATGATAAAAGTGCATAGACCATACCCGACGTGCCATCGAACCATCCAAATTTAGGTAAAAAATATACTCCTGTTACCAAAGTGAGTGGAGTAACTATTAACATAAAAAGATTCCATCTAAACCCCCAATCTGCCCTACCCATACCAAGAAGCAAACTTCCAACCGGGTTGCCAAATGATCTAAATGCACCCCAAATAGCTATAATTCTTAATAGTTCTCCGGACTTGTCCCATCCTGGACCAAGCAATAATCTTGCCGACTCCGAAGCAAAAAGTGCAAGCCCAACATAAAGGGGCGCAGTAATTGACGAAGTAGTAGCGATTGTTTTGAGATAAACTTTTTTTACCCTAACTATGTCGTCTTGTATCTGAGCAATTAGTGGAAATCCAACTCTCGTTATAATTGGATTAATAGTAAACTGAATCTGTAAGATTAAATTCCGTGGCACACTGTACGCACCTAGCTGCAATGCGCCAAGCAATTTGCCTCCTAAAACTATATCTAATGAAAGATTTATTTGCCCAACAATGTTATAACCTACAACGGAACCACCAAATCCAAGAAATCGGCGAATATCATTAAATGAAAAATGAATATTTGGCCTCCATGAATGTGATAAGAATATCCAGTAAAGAAGTGTTGTCGTCAACGACCCTAAAATAGAGGAATAAACAAGAGAAAATACCCCAAAGCCAGCTTTGGCAAAAATAATGGCGAGAATTAAAGATGTAACTCCCGAAACTAAATCAATGTAGGTTATTCTTTTAAAATTTAATTCTTTTTCAGAGTTAGTTTTAATCTGCACCCCTAATGCATTTATAATAAACAGAGGAGCAATAAGAATAATAACCCACAATAGCCTACTTTCGCCATAGACAACATATGAAAAAAATGGGCTAAGTACCATTGTTAGCATACAAAACACTAAACTTGAAAAAATATTTGCCCAAAAAAGAGAGGATCTCTCGTTTGCGGTAACATCTTTTTTCTGCATAAAAGCACTATTTAAACCCAAATCCGAAAAAATTGATGCAAAATCAATTACCACCAACGCCATAGCCATTAGTCCGAAGTCCTCTTTGGGCAGTAGCCTTGCTAAAATAGAAATCTGGAAAATCCTTAACAAGATTTTGATTAAAGATGCTGCCGCAGTCCATCTTACCGCAGAAAACGTTTTAGCTCTTAAAGCCATAAATTGAACTTAGATTTATTGATGTTTTTAACTGATTAAAATTACCTAAATAAGGTAGCTATACCTTAAACTTTTTAGAAAATAATTACTTCCCTACTGCCCATAATTTTAGTCCTGTTGCTTTAAGACTGCGATGATCTGTACAGTTTCTTGCATCAAAAATCCAAGCACCCGCTGACATCTTAGTCGCCATAGCTTTCCAATCTAAATGTCGAAAACTATCCCACTCTGTTGCCAAAACAGCTGCTGAAGCACCTTGGCATGCCTGCTCGGCTGATTCAGCAGAGTGTAGATTCTTCGCCATAAATGGAGAATGTTTTAAGTCCGCCTGTATTTTGACGAAAGAAACTTTGGGATCATGCACGACGACATTAGCTCCTGCCGCTAGCAAATGTTCGCAGAGAGCGATAGCTGGGGCCTCTCGCGTGTCATTGGTATCTTTTTTGAAAGCAAAACCCAAAACTGCGATACGTTTACCCTGAACTGTGCCCCCAAGGTTTTGGATAACTTTTTGAGCGACACGCTTTTTTTGCCACTCATTCATCTCTAACACCTGCTGCCAGTAAGTAGCTACCTCGGGCAATCCATAGTGCTCGCAAAGATAAACCAAATTAAGGACATCTTTCTTAAAACAGGATCCACCAAAACCTAATCCAGCCTTGAGGAACTTGCTGCCAATGCGCGTATCCATACCCACGGCGCGTGCAACTTCGTCAACATCCGCACCCGTCGCTTCACAAAAAGCAGAGAGCGAATTAATCGATGAAACGCGCTGAGCAAGAAACGCATTAGCGGCTAATTTAGACATTTCCGCCGACCATACATTAGTAGTCAGGATTCGCTCTTTCGGTACCCAGTTCAAATAAACTTCAACCAAGGCCTGAATCGCTGCTTCGTTTTGTCCGCCGATGAGCACCCGATCGGGATTTTCGAGGTCTTTGACGGCCGTGCCTTCAGCTAAAAATTCTGGATTAGAAAGAACATCAAAAGATTTTTCTCTTCCAGCTGTTGCGAGCACTTCTAAAATTTTTTCTGCCGTGCGAACTGGTAGAGTAGATTTCTCCACAATAATCGTGTGATTTTCAGCAGCTCTAGCAATCTGACGCGAACAGGATTCAATAAATCTTAAATCGCATGCCTTTCCTGCCCCTTCGCCTTCTGTTTTAGTCGGCGTATTAACGGAAATAAAAATACAATCTGCCGAGGCAATAGCTTCATCGATGTTTGTCGAAAAATGTAAATTTCTGCCCCGTGCGCGTTTTACGACGGCATCTAAACCTGGCTCATAGACTGGCAAATGATCCGTGTTCCAAGCTTCAATCCGTTCAGCATTGGCATCAACAACCGTGACTTGAATGTGGGGACAGCGATCGGCAATGACCGCCATGGTTGGTCCGCCGACATACCCTGCACCAATGCAGGTAATTTTTTGGATTTTCATTAGAGAATAATTTATATGCGGCTTTAATGAAGTCTTCGACTTAAAGAATTTTGTGCCTTATTTAATTTATAAAGGACTACCAAATCTAGAAACCATTTCTTGGAAAGCTTTGTCGTTTTCACCACCTATAACGTTTATATGAAATAAAGCAGATTCTTGAGTTTTCCCCCAAGTGTGCCCACCAAATCCTCCTGACACTCGGCGACTTAAATATCCGTTTTGGTGTGCCATAAAGAAAAACCAAATGTCGTCAGCTTTGGGGCAAATGCTCATGAATATTTCACTATCTAATACCTTAGAAGAAAATGTGTTTGGAGGGTATAGTATGCCTCCCACGCCAGTCAGAAAAATATGCGTGCCCCCAACATTTTCATCTGTATCCCAATCCCAATCTTTGTAAGGCAAAATTTGCTGATTTGTCCCAGATTGAATTAAATGCGCCCGATGACCTAAAACCTCCTTTTTCCCTTGGATATATTGAGAAACAAGATGATACAACCAATCATCATTATAGTAAACATCATCATCGGCTGTTACAATAAATGCCTCCGGAAAGGCTTCTAAGGCTGGTATCAACTTTTTGTAGCTTTTAATATCTTTTTCGACGGTTCTAATTTCAAATTTATCACTAACTAATTTTTTTACCTCTGGAGTGATTTTCTCCAAATCACCCTGATAAAGCCAAAGAATAACCACATCGGGGGTTACACTTTGTGAGAGAAGTGTCTTTAAAGTTAGATGGAGGGTCGAAAATCGAGGAGGATATGATGTAAGCGAAACAATAAGTTTTCCCGGTAATGGATGTTTCGATCCCCATAAAAATCTAACCAAATATCTAAGATGTGCCAAAGTGCGGTACACAAACTCAGCCACAGGCCGCAATAAAATCATGCACTGGTGCTTTATCTTCGTTAGCTTAGATTTTAATGACATGAAATTGAGCGAAGAAACTAGTTTGCCGATAGACACAATGGCCCATTAAGAAGCAGTGAAGTCTCATCGGCAGAACTGGAATTAGCACGTTTGCCAGTAAAAAGAATCTGGGCGGCAACGAGCACGGAGACCCCATTGTTTGCTTCACAAGCGGGAAAGAAAAAGGTTCCTGCACCAAGACTGTCCGCCTCAACTCTTTCGGCAATCTGTGTCATAAGCGCACTGATATTTTGATGATGAGATTCTGGCAAAGTCTCTTTTTCGGAACGCAAAACGGTTTCAAGCCACGTCACCAGTTGTAAAACCTCATACTCACTCGCCACCTCAGCAAATTCGGTTGTTCCTTCACATTTCAAACACCGTGCTAAATGGGCTAAAACGGCTTCAAGTCCGTCGGATCGCCAAATATCAGATTCAGGTAAACGAGGCCAAAGCGCTCCTGCGGAATAAAGGCCAACCTTGGCGTAAAGTCCTGCTAGTGAATCATGATTCTCAGGTTCAGCGAAGGTCGCTTGTAAGCGCTGCGCTGAAACGGAGATAAATCGGGCTGCTTTAATGATCCGTGCCTCAGTCGTAGCAGGATGATAGCGGAAGGCTTGCACAACATAACTCACCGTCATTAATCGGCGAGCGACCTCTTCGTCTGAGCACCATTGTGGGCCTAAGTGTGGCTGATTTTTATCGAGCCAGTCTTCAAAAAGCTTCCAGAAGTTTTCGGCATGTGAATCGTCGCCGTCCAAGATCCAGGCGCGAACTAAAACTAATGCCCAAGTAAATCGCGAAAGCTCCTGCGCCACTTCGCGTTTATCATCCATCGGCAGAGAAATCTTTGACCAATGTTGCTGGGCTACCGACTCAAATCCTTGATTCCATAGCGGAGGGAAAGAGGTGCCCATAAAGCGAGAGGAAGTTAAGCGGAAGTTGCCCAGTGCAATCGCTTTGGCTTCATCGACAGGAGAATGCCCCGATTCCATCGCATAGTTTTCTAACCAAGGAGAGAGGTAGTCTCTCGGAATTTGCGAAATCGGTAACGCAGGAGCCCGCGACCGCCAGAGCGATGGGTACTCCTTAAACGCGTCGCCTTGCGGATCAAATAGCTCCCAGGGTTTGGCGGGAGTCTTCCGAGCGTAGAACCCCAACTTGGCTTTGATGAGAAAGGCTAAACTTACCATGAATGAATTAAACAGAATTTATTTTACCGATTTCTTTCAGCGATAATTTGGCCTTCTTTCGACCGCGCAATCCTTCATCCAAGAAGGCAATCATCGCCGCGACAATAAAGGCTAATGAAAATAACAAGGGAGTGAACCAACAGATAAAGTCCATATACATATGAACCCCGAATAAAATCAGAACTCCTGCTAAGGGAATCGCTTCGGGGGTGCCGCGAATCAGGGATGATGCACTCGTCATCAATAAATACACAATGCCGGCCAGCAAAGGAATCATGCCAATGATACCCCACTCGGCCAATATTTGTAGCCAATCACAGTGGGCATAAGTGGCACGAAGTTCTAATTTACCCTCCTTGTCCTGAAGTTCTTTTTGCGCAGCTTGGAAACTCGGTGAAGCCCAGCGGAATGACCCAGCCCCCCAGCCCAACCAAACTTTTCCTGACGCTCCTCCCGCTGTAGCCATTTCCCATGTGGCTTGACGATACGGAGCTCGATTGTCTGTACCTTTACTCGTGGCTAACTCAATTTTTTGAGAAAGTTTCTTTTGTAGGTCGGTGAGCTTGGAAGTCCCTAAAGCAATCACAACGACAACGAGGGTGATGGTGGCAGAGCCCCAACTTTGGCCAGCCCGAATAGGCATTCCAATGAAGTAGGCTAAAGGTGTAACCAGAAAAACTAATCCCAACGCCATCCCCAATGCACCGACACTATAAGTCAGCAGGACGGCCAAGAATAAAATCATCGCGATAAAAATCGCAACTAGATGGGGACCGCCTTTGCTGCTGCTCTCTTGGTCGCGTCGATAGTGCCAAAAAGCCAACGCTATCGCCAATGACGCTTGAAGATAAAAGTAAACTCCCGCGTGATTACGGTAAATGAAAACTCCAAAAG
>RFOO01000066.1 GCA_009926645.1 bacterium
CCGACCTTCCATAAACTTCCGTGTACGATACCTCTAATGCCATGACCGGGAACATTGGATAGATCAATCACCTCAATCTCTTTAGCTCCTTCATTGCGGCATGCTTTAGTGATGGTTTGTGCGAAAGGGTGAGAGGAATTGCGCTCTAAAGACAGCACCGCCGATAAAGCCTCGACGCGATTCGCTGAAGAGGGTGAGACATCGATTCGCGCCACTACAGGCTGACCGTAGGTCAGGGTCCCCGTTTTATCGAAGCAGATGTAATCAACCTGCGATAGTTTCTCGATGGCTGCACCACCGCGAAAAAGAATTCCCTGGCGAGCTCCTGCAGCAATCGATGCAAGGATGGCTGAAGGTACCGATAAAACGAGAGCGCAGGGACTGAGGGCGATGAGCAGGGTCATCGAGCGATAAAAAGAGGATTCACTTCCTCCCCAAATCGGGCGAGGGAAGTAGAAAATTTGTATAACAAAAAAGGTGAGGGTAGCAAGGATGGCAAAAATGGCATACCAATCTCCCCAGCGATCGATGAGACGCTGAGCTGGAGCTTTGCTTTCTTGGGCTTCGCGAATCAACTTAATGATACGCTGAAGTGTGCTATCCGACTCAGCTTTCGTAACCTTGATGATAAGGCGTCCCCAACTGTTTAGCGTGCCACTCGAAACCAAATCACCTGGGTGTTTATCCACTGGCTTGGCCTCTCCCGTGAGAGTACTCTCATCAATCGAACTTTGACCCGATTCCACAATACCATCGGCGGGGATTAACTCACCAGGTAGGACGATGATTTGTTGACCTGGTTGAATGTCCGCAGTGTTAATCTCAATCTCCGTGCCATCACTTTGACGGCATCGGGCTTTTTTGGGAGCACGATCTAATAAGGCATCAATGGCACCATGGGTACGATACATGGCGTAATGCTCGATTGCTCCAGCCGCCGAGAAGAGGAATAGAAGAAGTGCTGCTTCATCGATATGTCCTACTGAGGTCGCACCAATCGCGACAAGGATCATGAGCATGTGGATGTCGATGCGCTTTCCTCGAAGAGCCTCCCACGCATCAATCGCTGCGTCCCATCCACCCGCTAGACAAGAAACTGAAAGAAAGACATGGGAGAGTTTTATCGTGAAAGCTCCGAAATGAAAATCCCAAGGCAAGAACTGCGAGAGTAAGCCCGTCATGCCACTGATGGCACTTAGCACAGCGAGTTTTTTCCATTCGTTGTGTCCGTCGTGTGAGCTCATACGAGAAACACTGCGTTACTTTTCTCGTGGGTCAATCTTGCGCATAGAAATCAGAAAGGATGTTTGTATCAGTTTCCTCTTTACGATTTTTTTCTAAGGTGAGTTGATGAGTGAAGAGGCTCATCTGGAGACTGAGAAAAATTCCTCTTGCGCAACGTGTACAAATCGTTATCAATCGTCATCAAGAGTTAACCGCAACGTGACGAACCGCACCGAAACCCCTAGCGAAAGCTTAATGACTGTGTCGCTCCCTCAAAAGCTACACACCGAAGCAATCGCGTTTCAGCAACGTTCTGGTTTCTCGACATTGAGTGAAGTGATTCGTCATGCTCTCGACTGTTATGTGGATCATCGTCCAAACGTAGAGCCGACAATTTCTCGCCAAGTTTCTTTCCGTGTTCCATCGGAGCTCCGTCATCGCATTACTCGTCAAGCACGTGCTGCAAGAGTAAGCGTGGGGCGAATCGTCAGGGTGGCCCTTCAGGCATTACCCTCAAACCCAACAACGATCCCAAATAAGGAAAAAACTATGGCAAAGAAGAAAAAGGCCGCTAAAAAAGCGACCAAGAAGGCCAAATCCAAGAAGAAGTAATTCTTCTCGGACTTCCCGTTCCCTGAACGGAGGCCACCAGTAATTACTGGTATAACAAGGACCCTCGCAAGGGGGTCCTTTTCTTTTGCTGGGGCATGGATGGATGTTGGCTTGAAAAAGCCGTCTCTGGCCTTTTGTCTCCCAGTTCATTCTCTATGAGTTCTTCATCTGCTCAAGCTGGTCGTATCACTATCTCCAACGGCAAGCTCCATGTTCCCGATCGCCCCATCATACCTTTTATTGAAGGCGACGGCACAGGTCCTGACATCTGGCGTGCCTCTGTTCGTGTTTTAGATGCGGCAGTAGCAAAAGCTTATTCAGGTAAGCGACAGATTCAGTGGCAGGAAGTTTTAGCCGGTGAGAAAGCTTTTAAGTCTACTGGTGATTGGTTGCCTGAAGCGACGCTAACCGCTTTTCGCGATTACTTAGTTGGTATCAAAGGACCTCTGACAACTCCTACAGGTGGAGGTATTCGCTCGTTAAATGTCGCCCTTCGTCAGCAACTCGATCTGTATGTCTGCTTGCGTCCTGTGCAATGGTTCTCGGGAGTGCCTTCGCCAGTAAAAAACCCAGGTAAAGTCGATATGGTTATTTTCCGGGAAAACACGGAAGATATTTATGCGGGAATTGATTTCGAAGCAGGTTCAGAAATTGCTCTGAAGACTTTAGATTTCATTAAGACTAAATTCCCTAAAGAGTTTAAGAAAATCCGTTTTGGCGATGAACAGCCAACCACCGTTGGTATTGGTATTAAACCCGTTTCGCGTCCTGGATCGGAGCGTTTGATTCGTTCGGCGATTCAATACGCTATCGATAATAAGCGTAAGTCCGTTACCTTGGTTCACAAAGGTAATATCATGAAATACACCGAGGGTGCTTTCATGAAGTGGGGCTATGATTTGGCAAAGAGCGAGTTTGGTGCGGTGGAAATGGATGGCGGTCCATGGTGTAAGATTCCTGAAGGTAAGCCTGGCGCTGGTATCGTCATTAAAGATGCCATTGCTGACATCACTCTCCAACAGGTGCTTACCCGTCCGACCGATTTTGACGTTATTGCGACGCTCAATTTGAACGGCGATTATCTTTCCGATGCTCTCGCTGCACAAGTCGGTGGCATCGGTATCGCTCCAGGAGGTAATATCAATTACCTTACAGGTCATGCCATATTCGAGGCGACGCACGGTACGGCACCTAAGTATGCAGGCAAAGACGTTGTTAATCCAGGATCGGTCGTACTCTCGGGGGAAATGATGTTGCGATATCTCGGCTGGACAGAAGCTGCGGATTTAATCCTCAAAGGCTTGAATGGAGCTATTGGTGCTGGTCGAGTCACTTACGATTTCGCACGTCAGATGGAGGGCGCAAAAGAAATTAAGTGCTCCGAGTTTGGTGATGCGATTATCGCGGCTATGTAAACGGCCGTCTCGACGGTTCATTGTAAAAGCTAAGCCCCTCTTGGGGCTTGCTTTTGCTGCCCTTTAGGGCAAAAACGAGTTCATCGCCCTACCTATGAAATCCACTCTTAATGCTTTGGCTCTTGCGGTTTTTAGTACTGGTTGTGTTTACGCTCAAAATACACCCACCGATGCTCCTTCGCCCGTGATTCTTTCAGAGGTATCCGTGCGCGGCGGAATCAGTTGGTCTCTAAAAAATGTTTACCGCGGCAAGGAGCGTTCCGACAGCGAGGGATTATTCGCTGCTCAAGTTACCATTGAGTCAAGTATCCCCAATAAGGCTGGTTACAGTGTGTATGCCAGTGCTTACAGTGCCGACGCTTTTGAGCGCACTTATAATTTCGGTGTCCGCAATGATTCTAGCTTGGGGAATTTTGATTTAGGTTACCAGCATTCAACGGCTCACAGTGGTACCGCACGTTTAGCCACTGACGGATTTACCCAAATCCCCACCAACGGCGAAGCATACCTTGGTTACATTTCAACCAAAGACGTTGTCCTGCGTCCCTCTCTTTACGTCTTCTATAGTTTCGACTTACAAGAGACCAATGTTGTTCTCTCTGGGCGTAAAGACTTTGCTGGTGCGGAGATTGGGCTTCCTGGCTTTGATTTGACGACTAAGTTCTACGCTGGTGCTGATCACGCTTCGACTACGGTATTTGAGAGCGCGAATTCCTACTACTATTTTGGTGCTTCGGCTGACATTACTCGTCCTATCGGCACCAATGGTTTAATCGGTCTCGGCGTAAACTGGGCCTATAATACCGATAAGTTGCCCCAAACTGAGGGCTCAACATTCTGGTATAAAGTCTACACCGCCTTCCGTTTTTAAGGCTCATTTCTGCTTCTTTCGGCAAGGATAGGGGGCTGAGCCTCACCGTTTTGCAATGCCCCTAGGTCTAGCTCGGATGGCCATTTTTTAGGCATATTCGGGGTTGACGGAGGGGGCTGAAGTCTCATTTTCCGACTTTCCCTCTTTATGAAGACCACTCTCGCTAAGAACGTCCAACTCAAGGACAAGACCTGGTATGTGATTGATGCCAAGGACCAAGTTCTCGGACGCCTCGCCGTAAAAATTGCTAACGTCCTCCGTGGACGTCACAAGCCCACTTACACCCCCAATGTCGATACGGGTGACTACGTCATCGTGATTAACGCTGACAAAGTCCTCCTCACTGGATCCAAGGAAACCGACAAGACCTATATGTTCTACACAGGTTGGGTCGGCACTGCCTACCGTCGCTCTGCTGCTGCTATGCGCGAGCGTCGTCCAGAGTTTCTTATTAAGCATGCTGTGAAAGGAATGCTTCCTAAGAATCGTCTCGCTAATGATATGTTGCTCAAACTTCGCGTTTACGCGGGAGAAAAGCATGATCATGCCGCAGCGAATCCCGTTCCTTTCCCAGCTTTTCCTAAGGTCTAATTTTTTCTAAATGAGCGCTACAAAGTCTTCAGCCATCACTGCCGTCGGTCGTCGTAAAACTGCCTCGGCTCGCGTCCGCCTTTCTCGTGGTACGGGTGCCATCTCGATTAACGGTAAGCCTCTTGAGGAATACCTTTACACCGAGGCTCTTGTTAAGTCGGCCACCGCTCCTCTCCGTACTGCTGGTATTGAGGGGCAAGTCGATGTGACCGTCAACGTCATCGGGGGTGGTCCTAATGGTCAAGCTGGTGCCATCTCTCATGGTTTAGCTCGAGCGATTCAAAAGTTCGACCCTGCACATCGTGCTCCTTTGAAGAAGGGTGGATTACTGACCCGTGACGGCCGTATGCGCGAGCGTAAGAAGCCTGGTCGCCCTGGCGCCCGCAAGCGTTTCCAGTTCTCCAAGCGTTAATTCGCCGACATATTGGAATGTATCAGGCCCCAGTTTTGGGGCCTTTTTGTTACCTAGATTTCTGTATCCAATCGCCTAATCTTCGTATAATTCTTATTTCACTCCTCTATGAAAGAGCAATTGACCAAAGTCGGTATCGTGGGTGCCTCTGGCTACACTGGCGAAGAACTCGTGCGTGTTCTCGCACAGCACCCTCATGTGAAGTTAGCCCAGGTGTGTTCGCGTTCCTTAGCTGGGAAATTTGTGGTCGATGAGTTACCTCGGTTGCGGGGAATACTTGATGCCTCTTTAACTTTTACGGCATCGTCACCCGCAGACTGTGCTGCTTCCGATGTGGATGTTTGGTTTCTTGCTTTACCTCATGGTGTCGCAACGGAGTACGCCCAGCCACTCGTTGCTGCAGGTAAACGGGTTTTAGATTTATCGGCTGATTTTCGGTTAAGGGATTTGGCTAATTATAAAAAATATTATGGGCACGATCATCCTGCGCCTGCTCTCGCCGCCCAAGCCCACTATGTAATCCCCGAGTTGCAGTTGGACGACGCTTGGAAAAAAGCGAAGTTAATCGCTTGTCCAGGTTGTTACCCCACGAGCATACAAGTGCCATTGGTTCCGCTCTTGCGGGCTGGCTTAATTAAGCCTGAACCAGGTCGGTTAGTGATTAATTCGAGTAGCGGTGTTTCGGGGGCAGGGAAGAAGGCCGATATTCATTTCCTCTTTAGCGAGCGTGAGGGTTCAATCAAAGCCTACGGCATTCCTCAACATCGGCATATTGCTGAGATTGAGGAAGCCTTTACGGCAGCGGCTGGGCAGCCTGTGCTGATTCAATTCAATCCACATTTAGCACCCATGCATCGTGGCATTGCCTCGACCATCGTGGTCCCTGCTCAGGGTACTACCATTGCACAGGTTGAAGCTTGCTGGCAAAAAGCCTATGCCGGTCGGCCCTTTGTCACGATTTTGAAATCGGGCGACTTTCCCGATACCGCTCACGTCGCTCATACGAATCGGGTCGCCATGTCGGCGGTGGTTGATACTCGGACGGGTAATTTAATTATCACTTCCGTGATTGATAATTTACTGAAAGGGGCGGGTGGCCAAGCCATCCAAGCTTTGAATTTAATGATGGGCTGGAAAGAAACGGCCGGTCTCCGTTAATTTTTATTTTATGGCTATC
>RFOO01000067.1 GCA_009926645.1 bacterium
CCGAGCTTCAATACTCAGAAACGACGCCAAGGTTATCACCATGAGCAAAATCATGGCCATAATCGTCAGCGATAAAACGAGGCTGAAGCCGCGACGTTTAGGAGAAGATTTTTGAACAACGTGTGTCACGGAGATAGAGATAAATGTTTCGTGCTACTAAACTGTCATTAACACACATCAATGATGCCTAAATTTGACTTTTTTTACAAGTGTGAAGCATTTGAGAAATTATATAATAATATTATAAAACTCTTTTGTTTTTTTACTATAAATACGGGGCTTTCACCTCTCATCTAGGGTGTTTACCCTAGACCTTGCCTTGACGGTGCGACGATTAACTAGGGTGTTTACCCTAGGTCAAACTAGCCTCACGCGCGTTTTGTCTAGGGTGTTTACCCTAGGCCACATCACGATCTAGGTACGCACGACTAGGGTATTTACCCTATTGACACACAGTCTTGGCAGAAAAGTTCTAGGGTGTTTACCCTAGGTCAAGTTGTCACAGTCTTCATCCACCCAAATAAAAAAGGGGCTATCAGCCCCTTTTTCTGATGAATACAAACTTTTCAAAAATTAAAAGACGGCAGCGGTTTTGTTCTCCCTAGGCTGATCACTCTTACTGTTCTTCGTTTTTTCTTTCTCATTCTCTCTCGGCTGGAGTTCAGGCTGCCCACGCTCTTCCGCAATCTTGAGATTTAGCGCACTCTCCCCAGGCGTCGTTGGCATTATGAAAGCCATGGTACGCACACGCGAGATATGCAAGTTGCGGAACTTGTAACCTAACTTGAAACTGTCATCAACCTTGGTCCAAAACTCGCCCTCGAGATAATCACCATTCGATGTCTCAGGCTTGAAGACGGTGCGACTGTTTGGACTTAAAGAGATAACCTTTGATCCAAACCTTAATTCAACAGTACTTCCTGCAAAGTTGAAAAACTGATAAGAGCCAAAGGGGAATGCCCCAGGAGAATCGTTGAGAGGGGATAGGGCGACACCATTGGGCGTCTTGTTAAAAATTAAAATATAACTTCCCCCGGCAGCGGGAATAGTGAACTTAGCAAAGGGCTCGTATCTCGGCTTGGGTGCCTCAATCGGCGCTTTCTGTTTAGCATTGCTGACATTCACGGTCTCTCTTTCGGCTCTTTCGGCAGCATACATCTTCTGCGTCTCGTTGTAGGTGTTCAGGCGAGCCTCATCGATTTTAAGCTTCAACTCATCAAGCGAACTCTGGAACTCATAGAGTCGGGCCTTTTGCGAAGGGGTAGGAGAGTCGGGATCCGGGATGGTACGGGCATACGCTGACATCTCATTGAGCAATCGATTATACTCATCACCAATTTTAGTTTCTTTGGCCGAAACTTCATTCAGTTTAGAACGCGCAATCTCGCTCTCGGTCGGAGGCTTTTCGATGACGACTTTGAAAAACTCAATGACCTGACCACCCACATAAGTTTTTTCCGAACTCAAGGTATTCTCATAGATATCGACCGTCTTATACTCTTTGCCTTCTAGGTAAACGATATCAGGTATGTTGCCCGCAAAGGAAAGGGTTTTGAATCTGGCATTAAACTTCACTTCGTTTTCACTCTTTTTTTGGGCGTATGCCAAAAAAGGAATGAACAGTGAAAGAATAGTTAGAGGGATTGTACGATAGAACATAAATTAAAGTTCGGTTGGTTTGAGAATACGCATCGAAACAATGACGAAGCGTCGCCCGAGGTTGATGTTCGCAGGCTGTAATCCCGAAGTGGGGTTGCTGGTCTGGTCGTTGTGACCAAGGCCGTTTAACTGATTGTAAACCATGCGCTCCGAAGGGTCTTTCGTATCAATAAAATCAGGGGTGCGTTGCACCACGGCTTCAATCCAGCAGGTGCCAGCAATGGGTCCGCCAGCTTTATCCGAAACATCACCATAGGCGCGAATGGTAAAGGTGTCGGATCGAGTGGTTAAACTATCACCAATCGCCGCTAATATGTCAGACTGGAGCAGTGCGGTAGGCGCTGCTATCTTTACATCACCATATTCTTGAGTCGCACTCGGCGCGGTATCAAATTGCAACTGTACTTGTTGACGCCAGTTAGTGCTGTTTCCAGTTATACTATTCGCCGTAGAAATATAAGCGGGAGGAGGCACCAAAGATGGTACGCCCGTTATGTAGGACGCACCAACGAATGGAATGGTGACATCGGGGGTGTTGTTGCGATTAGCGAGTTTTGCGCCATTGGCATCAGCAATCAGAATCGCCGTCTGTAATGCACCAGCACGATAACGAATGATACCAGCAGGAATAGGACAATTGCTGCGATTCACAAACTGCGAAAGCCCAAGGTAGGGCATGGGTAAGGTTCCATAGGGGGGAATCGCCGTCGCTAAGCCACGGATTTTTCCACTGCCAGCATTTCCATTTAATACTCCATGGAAGTCGCCAATCACCGCACTATGCCAACCTTCGCGGTGATAAAAACTCAGACGATAAGTGCTTTCATCGACGATGGCTTTCGCCAAAGAACGAATCTGACCATCATCCAAGTTCGTTAAGCCAGTCCATGCTGCGGTGGTGGTATAGGGTGCTTTGTTAACTCCGCTGGCGTCGACGGTGTCCGCACGCACGGCACGAGGGAAGCGAGCATTAAGGGACGCATCACCAGTTTCGTTGCTCAAGGCACGGGCTTTAGCTCCGGCGAGCACCGCAGCCCACGCACGTTTAGACATACTATGTACATTGAAGGCGCCCTGACGAGCGGTCACCGCGGCAACGGTCCGATGGTTGTTTAACTTAGTGCGTGTCGTCGTCGCATCAAAGGACGACATTAAAACCGTGGTGGGGTTAGCTAGGGTGCCGATTCCGTTAACAAAATCATCTAGCACTGCGCTTAGAGATTTTTGTAAAACTCCGTTACTATAAACGGGGGCTGCACCTGAGAGGAAGTAGCGATCAAACAAGGCTCGGTTAATCAAACCCGAGGGGTCATACATCGTCGTGGTACTTGTCGCTGAATTACCTGAGCCATTGGTCGTATTGTAGAAACCGTGAACGTTAAAAGTCGGACCAAAACTATTACCGATAGTGAAAAGAGGGTCGTGGTCGCGCAGGCCAAAGTTAGCGTGTGCATATTGTGCAATCGATAAGGGCGGACTGAGTGGAACTTCGGTGTAAACCGCACTGGTTACTCCACTACGAGCAGGATTGTTGCTCATACCTCCATAAGCATTGGTGCCTGAGGTCTGGATTAGGTTACTCCAATTGACGGTCGAACCACTTTGTGGCCGAATTTCCATTTTGAAACTCGGCGAAGTGTTTGAATACCACTCAGAACCAATACGAAAAGGACCAGGAGGAGCGGAGGTCGAAGAGGAGTCCCAAGTCATGTCGTTGGCATCGACACGAGTGCTCGCTGCCATGGGATTGGAACGGGCGAAAATCGGGAAAGGTCCAGAGTCATTGGGCCAACGAATACCGTAATCATAAACACCGATGATATCGGGCGATTCCCCGACGGTTTTCATCGTCGCATCGACAATGACGTAGGGCGCTGGGTCGTTGCCATTGATGTCGGCAAGGATAGGCGAAGTAGTTAACTCGGAAACAACACTGCAGGAATTATAGAAAGCGTAGCCGAGTAAACTCGCATTGCCCGAGGGTAGGGTGTCTCCTGGCCAGCAAACCAATTGATGAACCATTTTGAATCCACCCGAGGTCCAGGTTGGAATCATTTCGATTTGCAAAGTATTGGTATCCGCTCGGGTGGTCGTCAGTGGCTGAGCTGTATTGGGCGTATATGCGGTTTTAAAATTCGCTAAAGCCGGTGCATAGAAACCAGTGTTGGTATTATACGCATTGGTCATCGTTCCTGCGTAGTTGGTGCTTAACGAACTCGCCGTGAATACTTTGAATTCACCTGGCTCGATGGTCATCGCGGGAATATCAAAACGTAATGATTCCGCAGCCGTAGCGTTGGGATTATTCGTCTTAATCAAATCGAGATAATAGTTGGCTTGAGCCCAGCGATCCTGAACAGTGCCTAAAGTATTCCAAGTATCAACGGGGGTTACTCCCGATTTATAGTAACGGCGATACTGAATCGACCATTGATTCATATCTCGAATGGAGATGCGCTGCTGACCTACACTGAGTCTTACGTTATAAGGGTTGTGGAAAACGGTAATCGGCGAAATGACGATTTGTACCACACCGCCATTTTTAATAGCACCAACGACCACTTGTTGGCGCGAAATATAAGGAGCAACGGAAACGCGAGTCGGTATGGGAAGAGAATACGCCGATGCTGATTGAGCGGAGTTATCGATGGTGGTGGAGAAAGAGTTTCCGCGATTGGGGCGAATGTAGATTGAATCTCGACCGATAAAGTCAGTGTATAATCCGAAAGCATCGCTAAGACTGTTTCGCGTCCACGTTGCACCATTCAACCACACTAAGGGTGTGATCGAGCGATTATACATCTGCGAGTAATGATTGAAGCCTAAGGCACTCGGATAGGCACCGGTTGCTGCAGTGAGGGAAACGGTGTTGGGAAAATGGGTGCGCGCAGATAAACTCGTGGGGCTTCCCGAAAGTTGCTGGTAAAGCAGGTGGTAATCTCGTAATGCTGACCAAGTGGGACCACGGACCGCTTGCGATGACGGTGCACCGCCTGCTGAATTCGTATTCTGCGACCAGACGCAGGCTAGGGAAGTGGGAGTGGCACTGTTAAAGGAGATGCTCTTTTTCCAATTACGGAAAGGTATGCGCCAAGATGTGGTCGCTGTGAGTGCACCAGCATAAGAAATAGCATAAGTAGCGTCGAAAGCGTAAGTGACATTACCTTGAGTAGTGACATCGGCAGTCGCGCTCTCAACGGAGCCAGTACCTGAGCCGAATTCACTGCTTAGAAATGCAGCATCCGTCTTTTCAAAAGCAGTCGAAAGGTCGATTTGCAATCCACCCCATTTATTGTCAGTAAATAATCCTTGAGAAACTAATGTAACATCAGGCCATAAGGACTTGGCGTTACTTCCTGTTGAGTCACTAAAAACGGTGGAACTTAAAAGCTTGAGTTGATCTGTACTGATGACGCGACTGTCAATGTCGCCAGGTTGGTAATTGGAAAAACCCGAGAGAAGCTCCACTCCCGTTCTAGCCACACCTCGTCGCGCGCTAGCGAGGGTGCTGGAATTTTGTAAACGTGGGTCGTTAATCGCGATGTTGGCTTTCACGCCTTCATCACCCACCCAATAACAATACCTGCCTGCAACATTGGTATCAGGAAGAGTGACGGGAGGAAGACTCACGCGTCCATCAGGTCGACCAGAAAGAGGGTCAGTTCCAGATTCGTTCTCCGCCGCTGTTGCCGTGGCATCTCCGACTAAAACAATTTTGCTAGCGGCAGCACCTCCATCGTAATTTCCGCTCGTCGCATCATTCTTATCCCATGGCACCCAATAATCAGTGCTGTAGTTGATACTAACACCATAAGGGGTGAGTGAGGTTCCGTTGGTATCAGTCGTTGGTGGCTTCGCCAATGATACCATTTGCGTGCCCGCCGCTTTGTCACCGCGGCCACTAATAATCCACGCCGGTGGCTGGAAGGGACGATCCGTTCGCTGCACACCTGTCCACATGGGATTAAGCGCATTCGTCCAAGAGGGAATCGTGCCTGCACTGGAGGCTGTGGCATAGCGAGTAGCATCAGCTCTAAAAGTTGCACGGCGATCGGGGCCGGCTTCTTGCTGGAGGTGGGCGAGGGCAAGACGCAACGAAACCAACGCTTGCATACGAGCCTGCGTGCGCAACTGGTTGGCGGTCGCCAGTCGGGATTCAATGCTCAGGAACGACGCCAAAGTGATCACCATGAGCAAAATCATGGCCATAATCGTCAGCGATAAAACGAGGCTAAAGCCACGACGCTGAGGGGAAGGTTTTTGTGTTAAGTCGGACACGCGTAATATAGTGTTTTTCTTAAAGAAATAGCCCTAAATTGAACCCCTTGGGGGGGTAGAAATAATAATATAATAAAATAATATTCCGCCTGTCTTTTACAAGTGTTAAAGGGGTATCGCTCTCGCCCCAAATCCCCCTAAAAAGCGTCGATATTCTTCAGGGGTAGGGTAAATTGGAATGAATGGGTCTCTGTTGCCTTGGGTATGACCAGATTATGGCTTCCGTCGGTCTCAGGTTTAATCTACTGACCTGCTCGCATTCTCATGCGCAACTTTCCTTTTTTCTTTTGGTTACGAATCGGGCTACTCTCTTTTGGCGGACCAGCCGC
>RFOO01000068.1 GCA_009926645.1 bacterium
CGCCGGGTAAAAAGATAC
This sequence comes from bacterium, assembly GCA_009926645.1. Classification (GTDB taxonomy): domain Bacteria; phylum Verrucomicrobiota; class Verrucomicrobiia; order Opitutales; family UBA953; genus UBA953. The sequence goes on from RFOO01000068.1 coordinate 19, forward strand.
GGCTCTCGATCGCTCAACTGAAACACATTGAATTTCAGCCCAAGCGTATGCCGTTGCATATTCGCCAACAAATGAGCCAACCCAATAACCAGAGCGATTTTACCCAAGTCCGAGGCTTGTAAACGAATAACACCTAAATCAATCCACCGCCAGGAACCATTAACCGTCACTCCAATACCAGGTATCCGTGCTGCAAACATTAACGCCATCGCTACGATAAAAATCTTAAACCACTGTTTTCTAACCTGATCGAGGTTCAGGCGATAAGTTAGCCAACAGGCCAAAATCGCAAAAGGCACATAGAGGAGCTGCCGCTCAAAAGCCGCGGTACGATTCTTCGAAGAAAGCGAGATACCTGCACTGTATTGATTAACCAAACCGAAGATGACTAACCCTACCACGATGACGACAATCCAGAAAGCATAACTCCCCAGCCCTCGGGGTCTTTCTGGTTTCATCGCGAGAATCATGATAGGGTTAGACTGAACGAATTACTTCTGGGAAGTAGGCTTAGCCTTCTCTGATTTCACCGCTGCCGAAGACGGAATTTTCAACTTCTGCCCCGGACGAAGTGCAGCGTTGAGAGAGATGCCATTGGCTGTGGCCAAATCAACAACGCGAACTTTCTCGCGATTGGCAATTTGGGTCAGAGTTTCGCCAGCCACCACGATGTGGGTGCGTTCTGCCACGACTGGCGACAGAGGGGTGGCTTTGACGGGTGGCAGAGGAGAAGAAGCACGTCCACCAGCTGCATAAGCAGCAAGGTCAGGATCTTTTTCTAGTCCACTGGTACTTCGGCAGCCATTAACTCCGACAAGCACTGCGAGCACGCAGAGATGGAGAAGAACAACGGCACTGATGGTGAGGATGGGTCGCATGGTAGTTTTGGGTTAGTTGGAAATTAAAGTCGTTGGCATAAAGAGGTGGCAGCTCGTTCAAAAACGAGACCGCGTTCGGCGTAGCCGTTGAACATGTCAAAACTGGAAAAGCCTGGGCTTAGTAAAATAGCCATCGGCCCGTGAGCATCCTTGGTGGCTGCCACCACAGCATCCTGTAAGGAAGAATAGCACCGCGCATTTTTCCCAAGCTTTGCAAAAAATTTCTGCAAGTCGGGGGCCGTCTCACCGATGAGATAAGCCGCCTCGATGCGAGGATTAATCTGCTGCACGAAATGCTTTAAATCTCCCCCCTTCCACTTACCGCCCCCTATCCAACGAACAGGTATATTAAATTGTGCCAGCGCAGCATAAACGGAATGGAAATTAGTCCCCTTCGAGTCGTTCCAAAATTCAATTCCCTTGGCCTCCGCCACTTTACGCAAACGATGGGGAGCTAAACGGAATAACTTTGCTGATTCTTCGAGCGATTGCCGTGAAAGTCCTTTGGCTTCGGCATAACGAACAGCTAAAGCCCAATTCTCTTGCTGTGGCCATGACTGAAAGACTGAACCTTCAGGCAGAGTCTCAACAACATCCCCTCGTTTGGCCACAATGGTGTGTTCCGGAAGTTCGATACCGAATTGTTTGGCATAAGCCACGACTGATTCACCGACAATCAAAGTTCCCCCAGGAACCATGCGTTCAACTAATTTATACTTAGCACGGAAATAGGTCTCACAATCGCCATGCCGATCGAGGTGATCTTCGTCGAAATTAATCCACAAAACCGTCTCGGGTGAATAATAACGTAAATCTTCACTCTGAAATGAGCTGACTTCCACCACCGCCAAGAAAGTCGCATTGGTCGCCGTGTTAGCAATAGCCGTTAAAGGTAAGCCAATATTGCCACAAGCAATGGCGTTTTGCCCAGCGCGCTTGTGGGCAAAAGAAAGGAACTCTGTTAATGTCGTTTTTCCATTCGTTCCCGTAACTGCCACAGTCGGACCCGACCAAAGCAGTGAGCCAAAATCTAATTCACTTAAACACATGAGGCCAGCACGTCGGGCTGCAAGTAACCACGGATGTGGCTGCGGAAAACCTGGGCTATAAATAACGAGATCGTGACGTTTAGCTTCGGTTTCCCCAAAAACACGATTTTCCCCTTTTTCATCATAGATAACCGAGGCTGAACCAGAGTGACTTAAAGCTTCCGCCACCGCACGACCGCTCACTCCACCACCAAAAATAGCAGCAGGACGAGTCAAACGCTTGCGTAACTGTTCAGGAATTTCGGTCATCGTAATTTAAGTGAGAGAAGGCCTAAAAAGCCAAAGAGAAGAGAGAGAATCCAGAAACGCACCACGACCTTCGTCGCAGGCCAGCCCTTTTTCTGGAAGTGATGATGTATGGGCGTCATCAAAAAGAGTCGCTTGCCACCCGTGCGTTTAAAGTAGGCCACTTGCAAAATAACAGAAAGGGCTTCGAGGACGAAAACACCTCCAGCGATAGCTAACAAAAAAGGTTGATGCATCAAACAGGCGACAGTGCCCAAAGCTCCCCCAATTCCTAATGCACCAACATCGCCCATATAAACTTCAGCTGGAGCTGCATTATGCCAAAGGAAAACCAAACCGCCACCAACTAAAGTCGCACAAAAAACCGCTAACTCTCCCGCATCGGGAACATAACTAATCCGTAAATAACTAGCAAAGTTGTGATTACCAACAAGGTAAGCAATCGAACCTAAAATGACGGTAGTAATTAATACACAGCCAATGGCTAGGCCGTCTAAACCATCGGTTAAATTCACCGCGTTTGAGGAACCCACGCACACAATGGTGATAAAAAGTCCAGCGACCAAAAGGCAGAGTGCATAAGGAACCTGTTCAACCGTCGCCGACCAAATTGGCTTATCCATCACGGGTAACCAAATCTCACAGAGACTCGAACGATAGCGGGCATCACAAAGGACAATGCCGAGAGTAAGGATAGCAACGACCGCTTGTCCGAGTAGTTTAACCCGACCGGGGATTCCATCCGAACTAGCACGTCGTACTTTCAGCCAATCATCCCACAAACCAACCAAGCCCATACCAACGAATGAAAACAGTGCAGCCAAAACCAAGACGCCTGGCTTAGCCCAAAGTAAAACCGATGGGATAATCGCCGCTGCCATTAAAAGCCCACCCATGGTGGGAACTTTTCCACCCTCTTTAGCCAAATCTCCCATCAACTTCGCCGATCGCTCAGGCTGACGTAATCGACTCAAAACCCGAATGATGGGGCCAGATAAAAGCATGCCCAAAAACAAAGCGGTCACGCCCGCTAAAATGGCTCGCACCGAAATATACTCAAAAAGTCGAAAAGGACCCCACGAGGACTCTAAAAGATGGAGATAATAAAGCATGCTTTAATGAAAAGAAATTTGAGATTGTAGTGGTGCAGGCAAAGCCTTCTCCAAAGTGCAGGAGCGACTGCCTTTAACAAAAATATAACCTGCGTGGTTTTCTATAACGCGGTGAACGGCAGCCAGGGAATCGGCGAGTTCTTTGCGGACCCCTGATGTGGTAATGCCCTCCAAATAAGACGCAGCCTCACCACTCCAAACAATCACACTATCACCCACTCGTAGGGGTAACTGCTGTCCACATTGACGATGGAGAACTTTCGCCTCTTGGCCTAATTCCGCCATACCACCGAGAACAAATAGTCGTGGTCGAGCATCAGCCTGACTCAAGCGATGAAAACATTTCGCTGCATCAAGAAGAGAAACGGGACTCGAATTATAACAATCGAGATAAAAAATAGAATCACCTAAAACATGAATACTTCCTCGTCCTGCTGAGGGCTTCCATTGCAAGAGAGCTTTAGCAATTTGCGTTTGGCTTAAACCCAGTTCTTTCGCCGCGATAATAGCTAAGGCAGCATTACGCGCTAATCCTTCTGACATAGGATTAATCGGGAAAGATTCGCCATCCACCGTCAGAACCAACTGGGCCTTCTCTTGTACAAGCGAAGCCTGAACGATTTTCGCAGGAACCGCCGCCACCCTCTCTTCGCCAATAAACTGAACCGCTATCGTCCGCTTCGCCCATTGAGCAAAGGGTGGCCAAGCGAGAAGAGATAAGGGACAAATGACTTTCCCAGACTCAACCACCGCAGCTGCGAGTTGAGATTTTTCATGCGCAATCCCTGCTAAAGATCCGATACCTTCCAAATGGACTGGAGCAACGGCCGTGATAATCGAGAGATCCGGTCGAAGTAATTCCGCAGAAATTTTTAATTCTCCAGGAAGACTCATACCTGCTTCAATCACGCCAAAACGATGTTCCTCGGCTCGCAGTTTCAAGACCATCAGAGGAACGCCAATCGTATTATTTAAATTCGCCTCCGTAACAAAAGCAGTTGGACCAAGTAAAGTTCCTAAAAGGTCTTTGGTCGATGTTTTGCCCACGCTACCAGTAATACCCACAATCTTTCCTGGAAATTGTCGACGCCACGCCGCAGCAATTCTTTGTAGACCATGCAAACCCTCTTCCACCAATAGTTGCGGTAACGCATCGTCTACTGATCGGGAAACAATGGCTCCTGCTGCCCCACGGGCACGAGCCTCGGCTAAATAATCATGCCCATCACGACGGGCTGTTTTGAGTGCGACAAAAATTTCTCCTGGCTGAAGCACTCGTGTATCCGTTGTGAAACCTTTAATCGGTAACACGGGCAAATGATTCCACGTTCCCTTTGACCACTCCGCGAGTTGGGTTGGAGAAAAACGAAACATCATGACGCGGCCCCCTTTCTCAATTCTAACAATTGTCGAACAACGAGACGGTCATCAAACGGCACCACCGTATCAAAAAACTCCTGCGTTGTCTCATGGCCTTTACCTGCAATCAGAACGCAATCCTGAGCTTTAGCAGCGACTAAAGCTCGTCCAATCGCTTCGCGACGGTCTGGAATAAATTCTAGATTCGGTAAGGAACCTAAACCTTCACGCATATCCGCAAAAATCGACTGAATGGATTCTTTGCGTGGATTGTCCGCGGTCGCCCAAGCTTGATCGGCTAACTCCGTCACCACTTTCGTCATGGCTGGACGTTTTCCTCGATCGCGATTGCCCCCACAACCAAAGACACAGAACACTCGGCCAGGGGTAATCGATCGCAACATGCGCAGCACATTGCGCAACGCATCATCGGTGTGGGCGTAATCGACATAAACAGGAAAAGCCTGTCCAACTTCCACTCGTTCCATTCGACCAGGCACTCCCCCAAAAGACGCTAAGGCTTCCGTCAGACTCAAGGGATTACGTCCTAACGCAGCAGCTAACGCCAGGGCACAAAGCACATTTGAGACGTTATAGTCTCCTGGAAGCGGAGAAACGAAGTGCGCTGACTGTCCTTCCCAATGCACAACAAAAGACGCTCCGCGTTGATTAAATACGACGTTGCTTGCCCGAAGATCCGCTTCCGGCGCCAATCCAAAAGTAATGACCTTTCCTCGACGCTGACAGGCCTCTGCTAAAACACATCCCGAAGGATCATCTCGATTGATAACCGACACCTCGGGTATCGTTCCGTTTCGCCCATCAAACAAAGCCTGCTTAGCTTGAAAATAATTTTCAAAATTACCGTGGTAATCGATGTGATCTCGCGTGAGGTTCGTGAAAGCCGCCGCTTGAAAATGAAAACCATGCACGCGATCTTGATGCAGAGCATGCGAACTAACCTCCAGACAAGCTCCTTCACAACCGGCTTCCACCATTTGCCGGAAAAATCCAGCAAGATCAGCGGATTCGGGCGTCGTCTTGTAGGAAGGAATAGAGCGACGGCCCAATTGATAGCGTACTGTACCAATCAATCCCCATTGACCACCATCCGCTTGTAACAAATGACGGAGTAAAGTGCTGACGGTCGTTTTTCCATTGGTTCCGGTAACGCCAACCAATTTTAACGATGATTCGGGATGACCATAAAAACGACGAGCAACTTCAGCTAAAACCTTCCGAGGCTCTTGCACTTGTGCCGCAGCCACAGCTGGCAAGCCCGAGACTGGCTGACCTGAGATAATCGCCGCCGCGCCCCGTGCAATCACATCGTTGATAAAAGCGTGCCCATCGGTTCGTAATCCTGGCAAAGCAAAGAAAAGAGACCCTGGCAAAATCCGACGACTATCTGTGACTAATCCCGTAATGCGAACCTGCCAATCTCCCGAACGACCAAGCACAGGTATATTCTGAAGTAAGGAATGGAGGGTAGGTGAAGACATTCGAGG
>RFOO01000069.1 GCA_009926645.1 bacterium
ACTTTCCCACGTTCAGCCGAAATCGTTCCTTGATTAACGATTTTTGCCGCAATCATAGCGACCAGCGCACCTTTGCCATTATCCACTGCAACAATATTTCCTTCATTGGTAATCGCAGCGGCACTCTTACCCGAGAAAGAAAACTTACCAGACATGAAATCAGACGTGGCCATATTCAGGGTCGATGCCACTAAACCTCCCACATTCACCTGCGAAGTCTTCGTAAAAATAATCCCGTTCGGATTAATCAAAAATACTTTTCCGTTGGCATTCAGGGCACCTTGAATCGAAGAAACGTCCGATCCCATCACACGATTCAGCGAAATCGCCGAACTGTCAGGCTGGACAATATTAACCGTATTTCCTGCACCAATCGAAAAAGAACCCCAGTCTGTCACCATTTTCGAGGTGGACTGATTAATTGTCATCGCCTCCCCCTGCGTATGAATCGACCCACTCCCTGCCACAATCTTACCTTGAGTTGGCAAATCGGCGGCTAAAAGACTAGAGGAATACCCAGCGAACAGTAAAGCGGCAGCGATTAGCCATTGCTGACAATGTTTTTTACCCGGATTTTTTAGAGTTTTTTGACACATAAAATTTTCTGAAATGTAATACTATTGTAACTACACTATTGCGACAATGGATATAAATCACTTCCCGTGCGCTAATACTGTTGCGCTCTTATCTTTTATTTTATAACTCTACAAAACTGAATCCTAACCAAACATGTAAGGTATAGGATTAAGAATTTTAATCAATCGATTCACTTTGGCTTAGGGCAATTTAAGCCAATAATAGCAGGGTAAATTTGATTTTTTATTTTCCGCATGAGCGGTTAATAAAAAAGGACCCTCTTTATTTTAACTCCTATACAGAGATCATGAATGCATCTCAATTTCCGCATGTGTCTAAATGTTCACCATCAATTTTTGCTAATTTGTTATTAGAATAATTCTAAACAATAGATATAAGAGTAACAAAATTGATCGTGCTTCGCTTCAGGGCTTCGCCCCAATCCTTACGGATTGCCTGCTCGCCTGCGGCTCGCCGAACCCAGGGGTTCTCATCCCCCTTACATCCTTAGGATTATCTCGTTCACCAATCTACTAATCCACTAGTTCACATTTAAAAACGCGGAGAGAGAGGGATTCGAACCCCCGGATGCCTTGCGGCACCGCCTGATTTCAAGTCAGGTGCAATCGACCACTCTGCCATCTCTCCGTTCCTGCACCTTGGCACACTGCGGGTTTTGCCTCAAGCGCATTCGGAGGGTTTCCCTTGAATAATCTATGCAATTCTCAGCCGATGCCTTGCTTCCACTATCAAGGGAATGTCTACCTGTAATCGCGTTGAAGAACTCGAAGGACCCTACGGTCCCTTTGCTATTGGTGAGAGAGCCATCCAGCGGCTTTGGGCCTCCGGCGAGATAACCAATCCACTCTATAGCACCAACAAAAACTCCCTAAGCATTCTTTCTCCAGGAAATTGGAATCGGGGATCGGGCCCCGATTTTCTGGGAGCCGAAATTCTGGTTAATCATGAACGGCGACGCGGTGATATCGAAATCCACCTGCGCTGTAGCGACTGGGAAGCCCATGGACACCAGCATAACCCATCTTTTGCGAACGTGATACTACACGCCGTACTCCTCCCTGGCGTTCATGAAGTTACAACACTGTCAGGCGCTAACCCCGAGACAGTCGTCCTTCTACCCTACTTACCTCGCGACTTGGAAGACATCGCCGAAGAAGATGCTCTGCTGGAACTAAGGGGTCGAGCTGGAGAAGTCGCACGAAAAGTCCGAGAGAGCGAAAAAGATCTCCATCACGGACTAAAACGTAGGGCACTCGAACGACTCAAAAATAAAACGAAATACGCTCAAGCACGCCTCAAAGAGAATGGCTGGAATCAAGCCCTACATGAAATGGTATTTGAAAGTCTTGGACTCGGAGGAAACCGCGCTCCGATGTCTGAACTCGCCCACACCTACCCTCCCGAACAAATGACATTGCTCGGCGTCGATGCGATTTACCTAAAAAAATCAGGCCGGTGGCGCTTACGGGGACTTCGCCCAGCTGGCCACCCTTACCGACGAATTGCACAATACTTAGAGCTAAATCGCCGCCAACCACTGTGGCGTGAGCAGATTAAGGATTGGGCAAATGATTTACCATCCATGCCCCTACCCAGCATGCGAAGACATTTAATCGACGACATCCTCGGTCGCGTATTCCCCGATGGAAGAGCCGATACTTTATGCCTCAACGCCATCATGCCTTTAATCGAAGCCATGGGAAAATCTATCGAACAACAGTGGTTTGATTGGCCTCCAGGCAACCATCCCGAAGATATTCAAGAAGCCCGCCGAGTTTTGGGATTAACGGGTGCCACGCGAAACTATGAAATACAAGGTATCCTCGATGTGATTCGACGCTCCTATCCCCCCATCGAAAAAAACTAAACCATCATCTTTTGGATTCGTTGCAATGATGCAGCCAAACGATCCACCTCTTCCAACGTATTATAAAAAGCGAACGATGCCCGAGCTGTTCCCGAGATACCTAAATGCTTCATCAAGGGCATACAGCAGTGGTGCCCAGTTCGAATCGCAATTCCATCAGCATCGAGCAAAGTTCCAATGTCGTGAGGATGGCCACCCTCGATTAAAAAGGAAATGACCGAAACTTTTTGGGAAGCCTCGCCGATAATGCGTAAACCAGGAATCGTTTTTAATTTCTCAGTCGCCACTTGTAGAAGCTTTTGCTCATGCGCATGCGCTAATTCACGACGTGGTTGAAAATAATTTAAAGCCGCCGCAAGCCCAATGACTCCCGCAATATCAGGAGTACCCGCTTCAAAACGCTCAGGAGCCTCACGAAAAGTCGTCCCCGCAAAATCAACTTTACGAATCATATCACCACCCGATTGATACGGAGGCATTTGATCGAGCAACTCCGGACGACCCCACAGCACTCCAATTCCAGTTGGTCCAAATGTTTTATGCCCTGAAAAACAATAGAAGTCGCAACCTAAGGCGGGAAGATCGACCGCGAAATGCGCAGCCGATTGGCACCCATCAATCAAAACCGTAGCCCCGACTGCCTTGGCCAACTGAGTCATTTTCACCACCGGGTTGATGGTGCCTAGTGCATTGGAAACATGAGCGAAGGCGACCAAACGCGTTTTGCTTGATAAAAGTTTTTGATAGGCCTCTAAATCGACCTCTCCGCGTGCCGTAACAGGTGCGACGACAATTTTAGCTCCTTTTTTTTCTGCAATAATCTGCCAAGGCACAATGTTAGCATGATGCTCAAGAGCGGTTAAAAGAATCTCATCACCCGAATTGAGATGAGCCCTTCCCCAAGACTCGGCGACTAAGTTAATCGCTTCTGTCGCACCACGAACAAAAACACAGCCGCGTGATTCGGGCAGCCCTAAAAACCGTGCAACAACCTCTCGCGCCTGTTCAAAGGCAACGGTCGCCTCTTCACTTAACAAATGCACCCCTCGATGCACATTGGCATTAGCAAAGGAATAATAATGCGAAATCGCATCAATCACCGCCTGAGGTTTTTGCGAAGTAGCTGCATTATCTAAATAAGTCAGCGGGCGGCCATGAACCGACCTTCCTAAAATCGGAAAGTCGCGTCGAAAACTGGCAACATCGGAGACCATAAAGGTTTTAACTTAGAAAAGAGCTAAAGGGGTGCAACTGGGAAGCGCGATTACTTAGGAGGAGATAAGCGAATGGAGCGTCGAATATAAGTGGGGACATCGATATCAACCCCATCAACAAAGGTAAATGGTGCACTACCAAAAATACCTCGTCGCAAAGACTCTTCCGTCGCAAAACCAAACAAGGCTTGGTTAGGATCTCCAGCTTTTGCGGTCTTACGCATTTTGGGCGCCTTGGGAGCTGGCGCAGAAGCTCCAATCACAGCAACCTCTACGCCATCCCCTAGTTCAGGCTTAATCCGAGCCCCTACAATCGTCGTTGTCTCTCCACCGAACTTAGCCCGAATAATATTCACCGCCTCAAACGCATCAGAAGCCGAGAGAGCAGATCCTCCAGTAACAGACACAAAGAGTGAGGCCACTTTGGAAATTACATCTGGTCCATGCGCCAAGGCAGATTCAGTTGCAGCACGCGCCGCAAGGAGAGCGGCCTGAGGCCCTTGCGCCTTGCCCGATGTAAATAAGGTCGGAGAACCTGGATGAGCGAGAATCGAACGTAAGGCCGCGGGATCCACTGGAACCAAAGCCCCAGCTTCAAAAATACTGGCTAGAGCACGGAGAGCCCCAGCAACCCAATCATCCGCAGCGGCAAAAGCCTCGGCCAACGAAGCGTCGGCAGAAACTTGCAAAGAAAGTAAATCATTTTGCACCACCACCAACCCGTGAGCCTTCGCCGATAACTTTTCCAAAGCATCGCTGGCTAAACGTTTACGTCTTTCGCCTTCATGCGAAAAAGGAATCGTAGCAAAAGCCAAAACGGTTGAGCCTGCCTCCGTTGCTATCGTTGCCAAAGCAGGAGCCGCACCACTACCCAAACCTCCACCCAAGCCTGTGACCAAGACCACAATCGGTACGCCTGTAAAAAGTCGACGAAGCGCTGGCTCTTCCGATTCGATGGCAGCCAAACCCAAAGCCGATTCACCCCCCGTTCCCATACCTCGAGTGAGCGACCGACCTAATTGAAGAGTCTCTGCGACCGCAGAATTTTGCAGAGCATTTAAATCAGCATCCAATAAAACCGCGCGAACTTGTGGCGGAAGCGAGGAAGCCAAACGCGCTACCATTGAGCAACCCGCCCCACCTAGACCGACTAATAGAATGGAAGCAGTGGATGACATCGTTAGAAGCGAAAGAGATTTTTTAGATTATCCCAAAAACTCTTCGGACGGCGGACCACGGGGGGCGCATCTTGAATCGCGGCCACCATCATCCCAATCACTCCTGAATATTCAGGCTTACGCAAAGCTTCGCTCTCAAACTGCGGTACACCCACTCGACTACTCACCCCAAAGACGAGATGTGCACCTTCAGCCGCATCATGCAAATTAGAGGTTCCACCCGTTAACACGACCCCAGACGGCAAGAAAGCTTGATCAAGTTTTACACTGTGTCCGGGGAAAATTTGTTCGAAATGTCGAAGCACATCTTTTCGTACAAAATCCATTATCTCCTGATAACGAAGCGATGAAACTTGTGTAATCGTTCCTCGATTAAATTGCTGATCACCCACACCTTTATCTCCATCTTTCCAAATCGTTTGGTTGAGGTCGCTTTCTCGATGCAAGGCAGAAGCAAAACGAATCTTCAAATCTTCAGCGGTCTCGCGACTGATTCGCAAAGCGACACTTAAATCATTCGTTAAATGTTCACCCCCGACAGGAATCGAGCCAGCACAGAGAATATGACCTTTAAAATATAGAATCCAATCCGTCGTGCCAGCACCCACATCGATGACCAATACCCCGCCCTGTTTTTCCGATTCAGAAACCACAGCACAGCCTGAAGCATGAGAGGCGAGGATAAATTCACTAACATTCACGCTCATGGCATTCATCATTGAGACACGGAAGCGCACATTCCCTTCTTCCATCGTCGTCCGCCAAAAGTTCACTTCCAATCGTCGACCCTGTAAGCCCACGGGATTAGCAACTTGTTTGCCGTCCAGCAGAGTCGGCTGACGCATGTACAGCATGATGAGACGTCCCGCTGGAGGCTCAACGCGCTTGGCCGATCGAATGGCCTCATCTAAGTCTTGTTTCGTCACTTTTCCATCATGCGCTGGTACAGGAATGAATCCTTTAACGCGCTCACCATCCACCGCAGGACCGGCAATCGAAAGGTAAACATAATGGACGGGTCGTTGCGAAACACGTTCCAAATCATTAATCACTTCGTGCACGCCAGCGTGTAATTTATCTAAGTCTGTCACCGTCCCTTTCACAACCCCATCGGTGCGACGTTCGCTAAAACCTAACATGCGCGCCTTTCCGTCAATCACTTGACCCACCAAGGCCACGGTCTTTTGCGTGCCAATATCAATAACAGTGATGAGAGAAGGAAGTGGCTTGGGGGTCATCGGGAGGTAACGGGTACGAGACGAGGCTCAGGG
>RFOO01000070.1 GCA_009926645.1 bacterium
CCAATCCACTGGTTTAGCTCGAAGACTTCGTCACACAGGCGCACGACAAGTGGTTATCGGTGTTTCTGGTGGACTCGATTCCACCCTCGCCTTGCTGGTGACTCTCGAAGCCTTTGGACGTCTTGGTTTGGATCGTAAAGGCATCATTGGTATCACCATGCCAGGTCCTGGTACATCCGTACGTACGCGGATGAATGCATTAAAACTCATGGAAGTTTTAGGCATCACCGCCCGGGAGATTCCCATCAATGAAGCGTTGGATAAACATTTAGCGGACATTCAACATCCCCTCAACAAGCACGATGTGACCTACGAAAATGCGCAGGCGAGAGAGCGGACGCAGATTCTGATGGACGTAGCAAACCAAGTGGGAGGATTTGTCGTTGGTACGGGTGACCTTTCCGAAGCCGCACTGGGTTGGTGCACTTTCAACGCCGACCACATGTCCATGTACCACGTCAATATCGGCGTACCTAAGACTCTCGTTCGCCATCTTGTATCTTGGGCGGCTCACGCTCGCCATGTAGGAGACGAAAGAACTCTTTTAGAGGATATTGTGGCTACGCCCGTTAGTCCTGAACTGCTTCCTGTCGGCAAGGAAGGCGAGATTACTCAACAAACGGAACTCCTCGTTGGTCCTTACGAGTTACACGATTTCTTCCTTTTCCACCTCGTTCGGAATGCCTTCCGACCAGCCAAGATTCTCTGGCTCGCCGAGCACGCCTTTGCTGGCAAGTACGACCAAGCGGAAATCCGTCATTGGCTAAAGGCCTTTTTAACACGCTTCTTCAGCCAGCAATTTAAGCGCTCCGCCATGCCTGATGGGCCCAAAGTAGGCTCCGTCGCCCTATCCCCTCGGGGAGATTGGCGGATGCCATCGGATGCCGAGGTTACAGCGTGGCTTGCGGAACTGAGCTAACCATGCTTGATGGAGTTCGCGATGACTCCCCTGCCCACTCATCCTTTAGCCACGCAAGAGTTACTTAAACAACTCGGACCCGAGAAAGTTAAGACGGATGAGGCTACCTGTTTTGCCGCCTCGTACGATAACATGCGATTATCTTTTATGCCCGAGGCGGTAATTCGTCCTGGCGTTGAAGAAGACATCGGAACCGTCTTAAAACTCGCTAATCTCCATCGTGTGCCAGTGACGGTTCGTGGACGTGGCACAGGAAATACGGGAGCGAGTTCCCCGATTCGTGGAGGATGGGTTATTCATTTGGATCACTGGGATAAAATCGAAATCGATCCAGTTGCAGCGATGGCTACAGTTCAACCTGGAGCCATCACGGCGAAAATTAATGAGCTGGCCGCTCCCCATGGTTTGTTTTTTCCGCCTGACCCCTCTTCCTTAAAATACTGCAGCATAGGTGGCAATATCGCAACGAATGCAGGAGGTTTACGCGCTGCCAAATACGGCGTCGTTCGTGATCACGTGTACGCTCTCGAAGGCTATTTACCGACAGGTGAAAAAGTAACGTGGGGTGCTCCGCTTCGTAAATTTGTCAGTGGCATCAATCTACGCGATTTGTGGATTGGCTCCGAAGGAACTCTGGGCGTTATCACGAAAGCGGTACTGAAGTTGGTTAATCGACCGACTGCACGAAGAACATTTTTGGTCGCCTGCCGTAGTGATGAAATCGCACTAGAGGCTGCCGCTCAACTCATGGGTTCGCGCATTAACCCAGCCGTTTTCGAATTCCTCGATACACAAACGGTTGCAGCGGCCGAGAAGCAAAGGGGCAGTCGCGTTTTTTCTTCGGCTGAGTTAAAAGGAGTCGAGGCCACCCACGCTATCTTGCTCATCGAAATCGATGGCCACCCTGCCACACTGGCGGAGGATGCACAAAAGGTTCGGGCATGGATTAACCGTTACGCCGTGGCACATCGTGAGACTGATAATGAAACCGAAGCAGAAGCTCTTTGGGACATCAGACGGACTTGCTCGCAAGCCATGTACTCGCTCGGCAATGCCAAACTCAATGAAGACATTGTCGTACCATTTAAAAGTTATGTTCCCTTGATTCAATATACGCAGGCATTGGGGCAACGCATCGGATTGGCCACCCCCACTTTTGGTCATGCAGCTGATGGCAATTTCCACGTTCATATTATGTATAATCGGGACAATCCCGAACACTGTCGCAAAGCCGAAGAAGCCATCTACGAGGTAATGAAAAAAGTCGTTGAACTCGGTGGTGCCATTACGGGAGAACACGGCATAGGCATTGCCAAATCCCCTTTCCTCTCCCTTCAGCACTCTCCCGCTGAAATTCAAGCGATGCTCGCTGTCAAAAAAGCCTTGGACCCCAATAACATTTTAGCCCCAGGACAAATCTTTGAACCTCTAAACGTTTGGGAATACCGCCCAGTCAAAGTTCACTGCGCTTGGGATAAACATTAATTTTTATGTCCCGCACCGTCGCCGTCTTTGACTGGGATGGAGTCGTCATCGACTCATCCACTGCCCACGAACGTTCCTGGCAAGCCCTCGCCCGCGAAGAAAATCTCCCCTTGCCCGCTGATCACTTTAAGCGCGGTTTTGGTAAACGTAATGAAGTGATTATTCCTGAAATATTAGGATGGTCAAAGGAGCCAGCTGAAATTCGACGCCTGTCTGAGAAAAAGGAAGCTGCCTATCGCACGATTGCACGCAGCGGGCATATTCGACTTCTGCCTGGAGCTCGTGAGTTGACCCAATCTTTAGCCGAACGTGGCATTCCCTGCGTTATTGGCACCTCCACGCATAAAGCGAATCTCGCCTTAGCCTTTGAAATGTTCGACTTAGAACATCTCTTTCAAGGTGCCATCGCCAGCGAAGATGTTACTCGTGGAAAACCAGATCCAGAGGTTTTCTTGAAAGCTTGTGCCTTAGTGGGGGGAGACCCTTCACGCTCTTTCGTCTTTGAAGATTCATTCTCTGGCTTACAAGCCGGACTGGCTGGCGGATTTATCACCATTGCTCTAGCTACAACCCACCCTCGAGAGGCTTTAGAGCCTCAACGAGCGCACCGGATAGTCCAAGACTTATCCGAGGTTAACCCAGAGTGGCTAGTGAAGGGTCAAATCGATTAAATGGAATTTCGCCTACACTCTCCCTACCAGCCCACTGGCGATCAACCACAAGCCATCGCCACCCTAGAGGCTTCGTTGCGAGCCGGAAACGCACGTCAAACCCTGCTCGGAGTGACGGGTTCAGGTAAAACGTTTACCATGGCGAATCTCATCGCCCGACAGCAACGCCCGACACTCATCATTTCCCATAACAAAACTTTAGCGGCACAACTTTACTCCGAATTTAAGAATTTTTTTCCAGAAAATGCGGTCGAATACTTTGTGAGTTATTACGACTACTACCAACCCGAGGCCTACGTACCTTCGACGGATACATTTATTGAAAAAGATTCTGCCATTAATGAAGACATCGAGCGTTTGCGTATCAGCGCCAGTAGTGCGCTTCTCTCTCGACGCGATGTAATCGTGGTCGCCTCAGTATCCTGTATTTACGGCCTAGGCTCCCCTGAAGATTTTTTAGCGATGATGATTCCGCTCAAGAAAGGGCTGAACATTAAACGTGATGATTTACTCACAAAACTCGTGGCCAATCAGTATGTACGCCAAGATGCTATTTTAGAACGCTGCACTTTTCGAGCCCGCGGAGAAACTTTTGATATTTGGCCAGCCTACATGGAATCAGCCATTCGACTGGAATTTTGGGGTGATACATTAGAGACCATACGCGAATTAGATGCAGTCACCTTACGACCTGGAAAATCCCTAGAAAAATTTGATCTTTATCCCGCTAACCAGTACGTGACTTCAGCCACACGAGTCAAAACTGCCATCGAGGGAATTCGCAATGAACTCGAACAACGGGTAGCCGAATTCGAAAAAGCCAATCGCTTAGTAGAAGCACAACGCATTCGTATGCGGGTAGAACACGACCTAGAAATGCTTCGAGAAATTGGATTTTGTTCAGGAATTGAAAACTATTCGATGCACTTTTCGGGTCGTAAAAAAGGAGAGCGACCTCATTGCCTCCTCGATTTCTTTCCACAAGATCGCCTCATTTTTATTGATGAGAGCCACGTCACCGTTTCCCAGATTGGGGGCATGTATCATGGCGATAGAGCCCGCAAAGAAAAGCTGGTTGATTACGGATTCCGCCTTCCATCCGCTCTGGAAAATCGCCCTTTAAGACCCGAAGAGTTTGACGCTATTTCAGGACAAACAGTTTATGTTTCGGCCACTCCTGCCGCCCACGAATATCAAGTTTCTCAAGTCATTGCCGAACAAATCATTCGTCCGACTGGACTCTTAGATCCAGTCATGGAAGTGAGGCCGATCAAAGGACAGGTAGAAGACATCATTGGTGAAGCCAAGTTAACGGCCGCCAAGGGAGCCCGCACACTAGTCACGACACTAACGAAAAGAATGTCTGAAGACCTTTCGCAATTTATGCGCGAACAGGGGCTGAAGGTAGAGTACTTGCATTCGGATATCGATGCCATCGAGCGCGTGGAGATTCTGCGTCGACTACGTGCCGGTAAATTTGATGTCCTAGTGGGTGTAAACCTTTTACGGGAAGGTCTCGACCTACCTGAAGTCGCTTTGGTCGGAATTCTCGATGCCGACAAAGAAGGCTTTCTCCGAAGTGAAACGAGTCTTGTCCAAACTGCTGGTCGTGCAGCCCGCCACGTCGAAGGCAAAGTTTTACTCTATGCCGATGTGATGACGAAATCTCTGACGCGTGCTCTGACGCTTTGTGCTGATCGACGCAAACGCCAAGAGGCCTACAATCAAAAACACGGCATCACTCCGAAAAGCACGATGCGGCCTATTGAGGAGAGTCTCGTTGATGAATCCGAAGAGATACTCGCTGTTGCGGAAGGTACAGACGATCGCGATGTCGCTCAAGTACTCGCCGCCATGGAATCCGAGATGCTCGCCGCTGCCGATGAACTGCAATTTGAAAAAGCGGCTATTTTAAGAGACCAAATTGAGGCACTTCGCACGGGTAAACCTGCAGCGACTAAGAAGCGCTATAAAGGTCGGCGCTAATCAGCCAAAGCGACGATCCAAATCCGCATCAGTCCACTCCAAATAGGTACGTCGACCTTTAGGGTCGGTTCCAGGTTGCGTGGTTCGGAAGAGAGACTGTACCAATGCCAATAATTCAGCATCCGACAAAGTGTCGCCCTTGCGATAGGCACGTTGTACGGCCATTTTGGCTAATGCATCATGCGCCAACGTCGGCCGACCAAAATCACCTTCACGCCGTGCCATTTCACCTAATAAATCGCGGATAAAACTCAGTGCGACATCGGGGTTAAGCCAGGTCGGCAATGCCACTATTCTCCAGAAATGACGTCCATACTCCTCAAACGAAAACCCCGCGGTAGTTAAAAATTCCATTTTTTCTTTGAGCACAGCGGCTGGCAATGGATCGAGTTCTAAATGAACGCTAACTAACAGAGGCTGACTCACTGTCTTTTGCTCCGAAAATTGCTGTAAAATACTCTCATACAAAACTCGTTGATGAGCGAAACCGATATTCAAAATGGCAAAGCCGGTCGGAGTTTCAAAGAGAGCTTTATCTCCACGAAGACGATGAAGGAATTTCCAACCTAAACGCACCGGACTCGTTACCGGAGAAGAAATGGAAGTCTTAGGGGCGGGCTGTGCAACCAAAGGCGAGGGAGCCATCGGAGCAGGAGCAGGTTCAATCGAAAGCGGGACTGGAGTTTCTATGGGCGTAATGGTCTGTCGCGGCAATCCATCACCCCCTTGTGATCGTAAAAACGAAAGTACCGATTCAATGATAAAACTCCGAACCCTCGATTCATCGCGAAAACGGACTTCGCGTTTAGCAGGATGAACATTAACGTCGACCCAAGCTGGATCAATTTCAAGAAAGGCAAAAGCGAGTGGATAGCGCCCCTTGGGTATCAAGGTATGATAGCTCTCAGTAAGCGCAAAGGCCATCGTACGACTATCAACGGGTCGGCCATTAACCACTGTTACGAGATCTTGGCGCGTGCCACGACTAACCCCTGGCTTACCGAATAAGCCTGATAAACGCATTCCTGAACGTTCAAAAAGTGGCAT
>RFOO01000008.1 GCA_009926645.1 bacterium
TCTACCTCTTCCAGTAAAGGATTTGCGGCCAACTCTTCCGAAATTTCGCGCAACAACTCAGTGGCAGGCACCTGCAAAATACGCAAAGACTGGCGAAGTTGAGGGGTAAGGATAAGACCCTGAACTTGTTTTTGCGATTGATTGATGCCTTGATTGGCCATGAAAAATTAAAACTAGTGATTTATAGACCTTTTGCCAAGAGGAACCATACCCCCTATGGACTTGCCTAAAGACCTAGAAAATGACATAAACAGGATTTGTATCTCTTCCCTCTGTAGGCCCTTAGCAACCCATGCGTCACTTCGCTTTATACATCAATAATGAAGTCCATGGACCTTTGACGGAATTCGAGGTACAAGACTTGATTAATGAGGGTAAAGTAACCGCCGAAACTCTCTGCGCACCCGATGGTGCATCTGACTGGGAACCTCTAGGCAATCATTTTGCTTTTGGTAGTGCCATCAAACTGGGCAAACGACTTGAAACGAGTGAAACAGAAAAACAACTCGAGGCCATTCGCCTAAACCCAGATGATCGACGTAAGTTGTTAATGTACGGACTTTCCGATGCTTCAAACGTCGATCAAATCACTCAAGAACAAGCGGTCGGTATTCTCGCGCGGCATGAAGCTGGGTTAATCAAACAAATCAAATTTCGAAAAATTGTTCTTACCTGTTCTTTCGTTTTAGCTCTCATCGGATCGCTGACCTTTGGCCTAGCCACCGATGCGGGAAGTTGGCTTCTCGGCGTACCCTCTCACGTCATCGCTAAAGATGACCCCAAGGCAAACGAGGCTTTGCAACGCTTCGACTACGAAATTCGTGGGTTTGAGGAGTTCTCGGCGACAGCCAAAGCGGTTAGATTTGATAAGCCTTTTGGCAGTCAGCCCGTTCTAAGAACTCTCTATAATCGACTCAAAATCCCTGAAAACTCCGCCTACAAAGTTACCGGTGAAGTCGATTTAACGCCTTTAGACAGTGAACTAAAAAAATGGAACATTCCCGCGAATGAACCCATCCGAGTTTTTCTCTTCCGTCAGCCAATCCCTAACGAAATTTACAACAAAATCGGAGAACAAGAGGCTATTCTGAACGCCATACTAGCTCCCATGCTCGATGATGCTGGATTTGAAAAAGCACGCTCTGAAATCATCACAGCCTATCCGCCAGTAAACTTAACGCTCAAAGAATCAATCAACCTGCGAGACGAAGTTCAACGCATGAAGTTAGGCGATTTAAACAGTTTAATCGAACGCGTAAACTTTCGCATCAGGGATGCCGTGCAAACAGCTGAAAGCAATAAAGACATGATAGGTGCTATTGGAGAATTAGCTAAAGCCAATCGCAAGTGGGCGGAAGACTTACATCCCTTCTTAATGCGACTGAAAGAGTTGCAAAATCGCATCAAAATTAACGTAGACCCTAAGGCTCGTAAATCCTTGTGGAGCGACTTTAATCGCGAGCAAGGCGCAGAATTGGCCGCCTGGGTTATCTCAGCCGAAGCAACCGAGTTAACCCTCAACGATAAGAATGAGTTTACCATTCCTGAATCCAAGAAACTCGATAATGTCACTGCTTCTCGCTACATTCTCGTCACCAAAAAAATAAGTGGCGATACGGTCTATTTACCTTGGGGTTCAAAATTCCTCGCCGCTAAAGATTTGGTCAGCACTGAAATACCTAAAGAAATCTTTCTTGCCCGAGAAGAGTATAAAGTTGTTGCCCGACCCACCACTGGAGGACGCTCTCACATCGCCCGCTACCGCGTTGGCGATCGTCAACTCTTGATTCGTCGTGAATCTCCCAAGTGGTTCTACCTCTCTGTTTCCAGAGAAAAAGACTCCGATACTTTGATGGTGATGGTCGACCAAGAAACCTACGAAAAATATCCCATCGGAAAAGTCGTCCCCTTTGACGTTCTTTCGAAACTAGACTTTTATCAACGTCCGATGGAATCGATATCTCCTTCGCCGTTTGCCCCCGAAGAGTAATTAATTTTTGCTCACTCGAACCCAGCAATCGGGTTCAGAACAGTCCCCGAGTTTAGCATCGGATAAGCGAGTGACTTTACCAGTCACGGTATCAACTAAAGCAATCCAAGAGCGGCTATTCGTCGCTTGGGTTGCAACTAAGTGCCTGCCATCCGCACACCAAGAACTGTGCGAAAGGTTTAATGGAGATGTCACTGGCACAGGCGTAATCGTGCCCGCTTTAATGTCGGCAACCGCAAGACCCAATCGACCTGACTGAAAAGTAAACGCAATCAGCGAAGGGTCCATGGGATTCCATCGTGGCTCAGTGCAATAACTATAACCCGTCGATAGACGATTCAGGGCGCCACCCGTGGATGAGGCGATATAGATTCCGGGGCGACCCAGAGGGCCACTGGTTAAAACAATGCGCGAACCATCAGGCGACCAAGAGGGATCAGCATCAACATTCGGAGTCGAAATCACGGCTCGCGGTGACTCACCCGAAGGCCCTGAAATATAAATATCCATGGAGTTTTTGTTCGAGGAAGCAAAAACCAGTCGACCATCCGGCCCAGAACTAGCACCACCCAGAGCACCTCGTACGTCGACAATCACTTTTCTAGGATTATCTGAGCCATTCGTCGAAAAGATTTCTGGAAAACCAGAACGCGCAGAAGTCACAAAATAAATCCGACTACCTTCATTTGACCAGCGTGGCGCAACCGATGTGCTGGCCAAATTGGTTACTCGACGAGTCCGAGAAAAAATGAGGTTACTCGAATAAATTTCATCGTGCCCAGTATAACGAGAAACAAAAGCAATCTTGGTATCCGCAAAAAGAGGCTTTAGTTGCCAACTGCGTCCGAGGCCAACAATGATGGCATCAGCCACGCGTAAAGCCAACTCATCTTCATCTCGCGCTTCGACATTGGTTTGAAAAGTGGCACGAGGATTATCACAAGCCACCACAGCCGTAACACCATTACGTCCAATTTTCACCTGCAAGGAAGAACCGTTGCGCACACTAAAGGCTCCATGTGCATTAACCGCAAACTTCACCATCGCTGCTAAATTTAAATCATCACAAAGAATGGTAACTGGCATTACTCCTCGTTTAATCTCCGCATCAATACTCTCGTTGATGACCACCCGATCCTGAGCTTGTAAAGAAATACCGCAAAAGGGAATGGCTACCCAGATTAGACAGCGAATCATTCGTGAGAAATACATAGTCTTAAAAATCAGAGTGATAGCAGTTTGACCTAATGTCCATTGAGAGTTCAATCCCTCACATGTCGATGGATAAGGAAAGCATTCTTAAACTTTTAGGCCAAGTACGCTACCCTGGGTTCAGCCGCGATATCATATCGTTTGGTCTGCTTCGAGGTGTCGAGGTATCGCCAGAAGGCAAAGTCGCCATCGGTCTGGCGGTAACTACCGCTGATTCGGCCATTCCCCGCAAGTTATACGCTGACATTGAGGCTATACTTCAAGGCGCGGGCATTCAAAATCCCGAAATCGCGATTACGGTTACTGTCCCCAAAACCAATCCCTCTTCCTCGCCAAGCACTTCGGCGCCCTCCCAATTACCCGCTGACGCAGGGGTAGGCAAAGTGAAGCACATTATTGCCATCGCCAGTGGCAAAGGTGGCGTCGGAAAATCCACCTTCGCCGTCAACCTTGCCTGCGCTTTAGCCCGAGCGTTGAATGAAAAGGGTCAGACTGGTCGCATCGGACTCATGGACTGCGATATCTATGGGCCATCCGTCCCCTTAATGATTGGGGTAAACGCACGTCCTGAAATGGAGGGGGATGTTCTTCTACCCTTAGAAAATTTCGGGGTTAAAATCATGTCGATGGGGCTACTTATCGATGCCGATGCTCCGGTGGTTTGGCGGGGTCCGATGATTATGAAAACCATCTCCCAGTTCGCTTCCAATGTTCGATGGGGGGAGTGCGACATCCTTTTAATCGATTTACCCCCTGGAACGGGCGACGCCCAGCTCTCCATCGCTCAATCGATGGCCTTAAGTGGTGCTGTGATTGTGACGACTCCACAAACGGCAGCAGTTTCTGTGGCTCTTCGTGGCGCTGCCATGTTCAGTAAAGTGAATATTCCCATTCTAGGCGTAGCAGAAAATATGAGCTTCTTGGAATCGGCCGACGGCACTCGACAATACCTGTTTGGACAAGGAGGCGGGCTTAAGGTCGCGACGGCACTCGATACAGAACTCCTCGGCGAAGTACCGATCGATCCCGCCGTTCGCCAAGGTGGCGACCATGGTATTCCTGTCGTCATCAGCCATCCCGATAACAATGCAGCCCGAGTCTTTAAATCGATTGCATTAACGGTACTGCACAAACTCAATCAGCCCGCTTAAGCATTGCCCCATCTCTGACTTGCCAAAATTCAAAAATTATACTTATTGAAACTTGTGAGGGATAGTTCTGATACCGCAAAAAAATTCACCCCAACGCCCAACGGCGGCGATTTGGCCTCCAGATCCTCTCTCTATGCTGAATTTCTGGCAGAACGTCAGGAAATCCTTCGCCATAAATGGATTGAATCAGAAAAGGCCGGAAAGGATATTGGTTTTGAACAGGCTTTACTGGATTGGACAAGACATCACCGGGCGAAATGGCGACAGCAACGCCGTTCAGCACAAGCTCACTAAGTTCTCTCCAAACAAAGAGGCCGAAATCTCGAAAGACTTCGGCCTCTTATTTAATTTAGGAAATAAATTATCCCTTGATCTCTTTATGAAGAGTGTGTCGGCGGAGAGAAGGGTTGTACTTCTTTAACTCGACCTTCTCTTGAGAAAGCTTCTTGTTGCGCGTGGTCATGTAGCGCGAGGGGCGTTTGCCTTCCTTGCGGGCTTCAGTACACTCAATGATTACGGTTTCGCGGGCCATGGTAGAAATAGAGGTGAAGGAGGAGACTTGGGCTTATCCTAGGCACTGGGCAAGCCAGAAAACAAAAGGGGTGACCAAAAAGGCCACCCTCGTTCGTTTTAAGGCCTTTTGCCCTAAAACTTAGCCCCACAAGCGCTTCTTGTGACGTGAGCTCTTCGAGCGCTTACGGCGCTTGTGCTTGTTCATTTTCAGACGACGCTTTTTCTTGAGGCTTCCCATAGTTGTTTAGGTAAGTGCATCTAGTCGAGGCTCGGGCAGACAGTAAAGCCGAAACTAACCGAAAAGGCGAGTATCGCAAAACCAGACCCCAGGACCCCAAAGTTGTTTAAAAGAGCTTTCGATGTCGGCCGTGGGTTCACCTTCAGGATAAAAGGCGAAACAAGCACTTCCACTGCCTGTCATTCGAAACGTTACACCCAGCGAGTGAGAAATTTGCTCCAAGGCTGTCGGCAAGGCCAGATACTTTTGAAAAACAGCCGCCTCGAGCGAATTGCCCAAGAAAGAAGGATCTCGATTCGGGTTTTGTAACCAAGACTGAATCGATTGCTCAACCTCGGAAGATTTAGCATAGTGAGCAGAACGAGCTAATAAACCATAAGCCTCCGGTGTGCTCACAGCAAAGGGAGGCTTCACCACCAAGACGCGTCGATTTTGCAAAGTCTGTGCAATCGTTCTCGATAATTCATCCAATCGCTCTCCCCTTCCCCGCATAATGGCAGCACGTTCAGAGATGAAAAATGCACAATCTGAACCAACGCTGGCTGCCATCGACGTTAATTCATCTTGAGATAAAGGCTGAGCGACAACTCGATTGAGAATCCTTAAAGTTGCAGCCGCATCAGAACTTCCACCGCCGAGTCCAGCCCCACTCGGGATTCGTTTACGCAAATAAAAAGTGCCCGTAGGACAATCTGAAACGTGCTTTTGAAAAAGCAAAGCCGCTCGCAAAACCAAGTTCGTCTCATCGTGGGGCAATGACTCGTCATCACAAACCAAACGGAAAGGTCCTCCCTTCTCAAAATCCAACTCATCGGCTAAACCAATCGCATGAACCAAACTAACCAATTCATGAAAGCCATCCGCCCTTCGACCAGTAACCGCAAGGGACAAGTTTAACTTAGCATGGGCAATTTCAGTAACCACAGAATTTAAGCACGCGGGTGAGCTTTACGGTGAACTTCACGTAATTTGGCAATCGTGAGATGAGTATAGATTTGGGTCGTGGAAAGAGAGGCGTGACCTAACTGTTCCTGAACTAATCGCAAATCAGCCCCATTTGAAAGCAAATGAGTCGCACAAGCGTGACGCAACTTGTGCGGAGTTAAATCCGCCGGCAAACCCGCTTGGATTAGTTTCTTTTTTAACATCAATTGCACCGATCGAGGATGCATCGACTTACCACGAGAGGTTAAAAGCAAGGGCTCTCCTCGAACAGGTTGACCACGTAAAGCGAGGTAAGATTTAACGGCCGCGACCGCGGATTCGCCAACAGGAATGACTCTTTCCTTGGACCCTTTGCCTAAAACTTTAACTAAACCTGATTTTAAATCTAAATCACCACTCTTGATTCCACAGAGTTCAGAAACCCGCAAACCACCTCCATACAGTAATTCTAAAATCGCTTGATTACGAGCCCGACTCAGGGGGCTTTCATCCTTCTCGGGAGTCGCCTCTAAAAGAGCCTCGGCTTGATTTTCTGTTAAAAATTTAGGTAAAGATTTCGGTAATTTAGGTAAGACCAAACCAGCTGCAGGTGTGGATTGAATGTCTCCACGTTCACGCAAATCTGTTAAAAACGAACGCAACGCAGATACTTGATTATGCAGAGACCGGCGATGATGCGTCGATTGTCGCTCAATCACAAAGTCTCTCAAATGACGCGCGGTTAATTGCGACCAATCACCCTCCCACCCTCCTTGAGACTTCATCCATAAAGCAAAACCCTTGAGTGCACGGACATAAGTTTGGCAGGTACGTGCCGACAAGCGATGACCCGCTAATTGACGAGATAAATAATCTGAAACCCGTTTTGCCCCAGGCCAGTTCGCGGACGCCCCGTCGACAATCTGGACGGGACGTTTTCTCACGACTGTGGCTTTTTGCCGTATTCAGCTCGTACCGTTATGGCAATTCCACCACGAACACCAAAAGCTCCAGTCACTTGACACCAAACTGGATCAAGCGCTGCCACCAAATCATCCAAAATCTTATTCGTTAAGTGCTCGTGGAAGACTCCTTGTTGACGGTAACTCCAAAAATAAAGTTTTAGCGATTTTGATTCAACAATGCGAGGCCCTGGAACATAGTTAATCGTAATTTTAGCAAAATCAGGCTGCCCCGTAGCAGGACAGAGACAGGTGAATTCTTCCGTACTTAACTCGACAAAATAATTTCGACCCAAGTTGCGATTGGGAAATGTTTCCAGGGTTTGCTGAGGCTTATTCTGGGTATTTCCAAGATGGGATAGTCCTTGTAGATCTTTTGGCTGCGTGGTCATAGTGAGAAGGGAAACCATCACGCCCAAAGAGACAAGCGGAGAAGCACAAAGCTTGGTAAGTTTGATGAAACCGGCTTGCCACGGAGATATCGCACGGTTGCCTCAAAATACAACCAGCACGCATGGATATTAGGCCCATTGCCATCCTCGGAGCCACCGGCTCAATTGGTACAACCACCTTGGCCGTCGCCCGTGCTCATCCTTCCCGAATCAAGGTTGTGGGCTTAACCGCCAACTCAAATTGGCGCGAGTTAATCAGTTTGGTGAAAGAGTTTGAGGTTAAAACGATTGCTCTCGCCAATCCTCAAGCAGCGAAAAGCGCAAGGGAGTCAGGCGAATTTCCTGGGGTGCGTATTCTTGAAGGCATTGAAGGAATGACCGAAGTCGCCTGCTTACCCGAAGTGCAAACTGTTGTCTCAGCCGTGGTTGGTACTGCCGGCTTACAACCGACGATTGCTGCTCTCCGTCTTCAAAAAACAATCGCCCTCGCCAGTAAAGAACTTCTGGTGCTCGCAGGAAAGTTTGTCACCGCCACAGCCAAACAAGCAGGGGCGACCATCCTGCCTATCGACAGCGAACATAACGCCATACACCAGCTATTGCGCCACCGCCCCAGCCACGAAGTCGCCCGACTCGTACTCACCGCCTCGGGAGGTGCTTTTCGAAATACACCTTTAAGCGATCTACCTAAAGTAACTCCAGCCCAAGCCTTACAGCACCCAAGTTGGAACATGGGACCCAAGGTAACCATTGATTCGGCGACGATGGCCAATAAAGGATTGGAAATCATCGAAGCAGGTTGGCTCTTCAATATTCCTTCCGAACATATAGATGTCGTGGTGCACCCTCAAAGCATCATCCATTCGATGGTGACTCTCACCGATGGCAGTCTCAATGCACAGCTTTCCCCCCCTTCGATGGTCTATCCCATTCAAGACTGCCTTCTCTACCCTCAACGCCTCCCCTGCCCCGCTCCCATTCTTGATTTAAACGAGGTAATCAAACTCGAAATGTCCCCACCCGATTTGGATCGTTATCCCTGCTTACGAATCGCTCGACAAGCGGCGAAAACGGGCGGTACGGCCCCCGCTGTTTTTAACGCAGCTAACGAAATTGCCGTTGAGGCCTTTGTGGCAGGTAAACTTGCTTTTACAGGTATTGCCCCCCTTATTGAAAAAACTTTAAACCTTTGTTCTTCGCGTGAACCTTCCTCACTGGATGATGTCTTAAGTGCCGATGCTGAAGCTCGGGCTATGGCTTCAAAACTAGCCCCAGGTTTCGCACGCTAAACTTTTTATGGAAAATAATTTACTCGGCGACCTCGCCACCTCACTTCGAGGCATTTTACTTTTAGCCTTGTTCTTTGGCGGCTCAATTTTCGTACACGAATTAGGACACTTTTTGGCTGCGCGTCGTCGTGGTTTAAAAATCGAAAGATTCTCTATCGGCTTTGGTCCAAAAATCTTTGGTTGGACTGGTAAAGATGGAGTCGATTACCGCATCGCTTGGATACCCCTAGGCGGTTATGTAGCCCTCCCCCAAATGGGAGACTCTTCGGCCATCGAGGGAGAGACAGATGAAAAAGCTGAGAAACTGCCAGAGATTTCTTATGCCGATAAAATGATTGTCGCCGTCATGGGCGCCGTGTTTAACGTTATTTTTGCCTTTGGATTAGCCACCATTCTCTGGTTCACCGGCGTACCTGTGCCCGAAGGAAGCAATACAACAGTGATTGGTTACGTCCAAGAACAGGTCGTTACGAGTTCAGGTCAACTTTCCGAATTAGGCCTCGGGCAGAGCGCTCCCGGGCCTGCCTATGTCGCTGGATTACGCTCGGGTGACGAAGTGTTAGCCGTTGATGATAAACCCGTAAAATCTTTTACGCAAATCAGTGAAGCGGTATTGCTGGGCAACGGTAAAAATGAACAAGGGGTTCGCACGTGTAAATTTACCATCCTAAGAGACGGTAAAAAAATAGAGATCACCCTTCAACCTGCCGTTGTAAAACTAAACGCCCAAAGCGGAGATAAAATCAGAGTGGCTGGGATTATGCCCCGCTCCAGCGTCATCGTTGATACTGTTTTACCCGACTCCCCAGCCGAAAAAGGAGGCCTGCGTCGCGGCGACCGCATTCTTTCACTCAACCAAAAGCCTATTCATAGTCTCACAGAGTTTTTGGAATTGATGCGTAAAGGAGGCGCCACCGAACACACTCTTGAAATCGAGCAAACGACTGGGCCAGAAAAAGGTTCGAAGCGCTGGGTAAAAGTTACTCCCAAAATCAGCCCTACCACCAACCCAGTTGGACAAATCCTTTATGGAGATTATCAAAGCCAACATACGATTGTCGTGGTTCCTGTTACCCGCGATTTACTTTCGACCGACCCTAAAGCTGTCCGCGATCAGTTAATGATTCTGGGCATGCACCCTGAAGACGCTCAATTAAAAGAAATTCTCAAAACAGGAACCGTATTAGATAAAGTCGATGGACAAGAACTCTCAGTCCTCCGATCGCTCCAAGATTTAGAGAATGCGACCGGTGGCACGAAGCGCGATTTAACCTTCTACTGGAAACGAGCCAATGGTGAAACGGGTAACTTTGTCCTGAAAGACGCCGAGGTAAAACGAGTAAAACCTTTAGAGAGAGCCTTAATTGGTGCTCAGTTTTCCACCTCTCCCGAACTAACTCATCTCAACCCTCTGGAAACATGCTCGCATATTATCCAGCAAACTTTCACTACCCTCAGCCGTTTGTTTGACCGCAATTCCGATATCAAAGTCAACCAACTGGCCTCCGTCATTTCGATTAGCAAAACCTACTACAACATTTCCGACGACCTGCGTCGCGTGCTCTGGTTCACCGTACTTATCAATCTCAACCTCGCCATCCTGAATCTGATGCCAATCCCTGTTCTAGACGGTGGCCATATGCTCATCGCAACCATCGGTCGATTATCCAAGAAGGGACTGAACACCAAAGTCGTTACCGTGGTGCAATTTATCTGCATGGCACTCCTCTTCTCCCTTATGGCATACATCATTTTGAACGATGTTCGTCGCTGTTCTGGGGATAATGAATTACAGATTAAACAGCAAATTGTTGAGCGACACCTGCAAAAACCTGTGTTGTTCAACGAAAAGTAAAGTCAGAGGAATCTTGGTCAGAACGTTGACGAACAACCCGAAAACGGTTGTGATTAGATAATGTCTGCAGACTATTGTCCATCGCGCCATCACACGGTGCGCCGACTGACACGCGTGGTCAATGTCGGCCACGTTGGCGTTGGTGGCAATAATCCGATTCGCGTTCAGTCAATGACCACGACCGATACGGAAGATGTCGCGGCGACCTTAGCCCAATGCATCAAACTTGCCGAAGCAGGCTGTGAAATCATCCGCATCACTGCCCCAAACAAAGCCGCGGCCGCGGCCTTAAAAAAGATTCACCAAGAGTTTCGTGCCGCCGGATTCCCCCAGCCCCTCGTGGCCGATATCCACTTCCTGCCACAAGCTGCCATGGAAGCTATCGAGCATGTCGAAAAAGTGCGCATCAATCCCGGAAACTACGCGGACAAGAAAAAATTTGCGGTTCGTGAGTATACCGACTCGGCCTATGCCGAAGAACTCGACCGCCTCCACGAAGCCTTCACACCGTTAGTGCTCCGAGCCAAAGCCCTAGGTCGAGCACTACGTATTGGAACGAATCACGGTTCTCTCTCTGATCGTATCATGAATCGCTACGGCGACACTCCGCTGGGTATGGTTGAATCTGCCCTCGAGTTCGTCCGTATTGCCGAATCGCACGGCTTTAAGGACCTCGTACTCTCGATGAAATCATCCAATCCCAAAGTGATGATTGAGGCCTACCGTCTAGCGGCAGCGCGTATGGCTGAAAGCACGATGGACTACCCTTTGCACTTGGGTGTTACAGAAGCGGGAGAAGGTGAAGATGCTCGAATTAAGTCTGCCATCGGTATCGGCTCACTCTTGGCCGATGGTCTCGGTGACACCATTCGCGTTTCTTTAACGGAAGACCCTTGGCACGAAATTCCAGTTTGCCGTGAACTGGTAGCCCGCGCTGATCGATTAGCGGAAAATGGAAAAAATTCTTCAATCCATTATCCCCGAGATCCCGCCGACTCCTTTTCTTACAGTCGACGCCCTTCTACCCTTGTTCAGTTTTCCAACAAATGCCGGGCAGGGTCCAATGAACTCGTTCGAGTGGTGGTTCGCAGCACCATAGGACTAAAAGACTGGCAAGCGGCAGCGAAGGAAGTGCTCGATGCACACAACCAACAGCGTGAAGCTCGGGTTGAGGGGTTACTCGTCGACTTACCTTCTACCGAATCAATCAAGGACCTTTTATCACTGCGCAAAGCATTGGGTCAAACCGTCCCCGCCCTCTTCGTCCAAACCACCATCCCTCTTTCTGATTTCCCCTTCATTGGCGAAGGTTCCAAAATCGTCGTGGTAAAATCATTTTCAGCTGGTGACGATATCGAGTTAAAAAATTGGGCCCATACTTGTGCCAAAAATCAAGCGATACTAGCGGCTGATGTCGAAGTTGTCGCTACCACTGCCTTAGCCAAAACCCTGGCCACACTTCCTCCCGAGAATCTGATTATTTCCACACAAAAACCGACCACTGGATTACACGCCATCGGCACTTATCGAGAAATCATCCGGATTTTACACGAGTCAAAGATAGACGCACCCGTGTGGATTCGAGCCACCGAAGCTAATGCCATTCTTCTCGATCAAGGATTTCAGTCGCGACTACTTGAAGCCTCTCTCTTTGCCGGAGGACTTTTGGTCGATGGTTACGGTGATTTACTCTCCTGCGAAACACCAGCAACCACCGCCAAATCATTAACGCTGGGATATGATCTTTTGCAAGGGGCTCGATGTCGCCAAACCAAAACTGAATACGTTGCCTGCCCCTCCTGTGGCCGAACTCTTTTCGACATCCAATCAACCACACTTAAAATTAAAGAACGCACAGGACACCTCAAGTCTGTCACCATCGCCGTCATGGGATGCATTGTGAATGGACCTGGAGAAATGGCCGACGCTGATTTTGGCTATGTTGGGGGTGCACCAGGAAAAATTAACCTCTATGTCGGCAAGACCCCGGTGAAATTCAATATCCCACAAGAAGAGGCTGTGGATCGGCTCGTGGATTTAATTAAAGAAAAAGGTAAATGGGAAGAGGCATAGTGCTACTTGCCTCCGAGGGTTAAACTCCTCTAGTAGTTATAGTCCTTTCTATGAAACCTGTACTGCTCGTGATTCGTGATGGCTGGGGTGAAAATCATAACCCTAAACATGACGCCTATAATGCCATCAAAGTGGCAAATATTCCCGTCTCACGAGATTTAACACAGCACTGGCCTCGAACTGAAATCTTAGCCCACGGACTCGATGTCGGACTTCCCGTAGGCATTATGGGCAATTCAGAAGTCGGGCACCAAAATATTGGCGCAGGTCGAATTGTTGACCAAGAAATTGTACGTATCGACAAAGGATTAACCAACCCCAAGGCGATGCGCGAAATCAAAGCCTTTCGTGGGCTAGTCGATAATGTGAAAGCAACCGGCGGATCTGTTCACCTGATGGGACTTTGCTCCGAAGCAGGTGTTCACTCGACCCTACCCCATCTTTACGCTTTGCTTCGCTTACTCAAAGAAGAAGGCCTCTCCAAAGTTTTCGTCCACGCCTTTATGGATGGTCGAGATAGCCCACCAACCAGTGGCTTGGGCTATCTTAAACAGTGCGAAGCCGAGATGGCTAAAATCGGCGTCGGTAAAATCGCTAGCGTGTCGGGTCGCTTCTGGGCAATGGATCGCGACAACCGCTGGGAACGAGTCAAAACCGCTTACGACGCCTTAACTGGAGCCCCTGCACCAGAAGCAGATTCAGCCAGCGCTGCCGTTCAAGCCTACTACGATAAACCCACGGAGAGCTCCATGACGGGCGATGAGTTTGTCCCCGCAACTCGAATTCGTGGAACAGATTTCATTAAAGACGGCGATTCCGTTTTGTTCTTTAACTTCCGAGGCGATCGTCCCCGCGAAATCACCCGTGCTTTTATCGATCCACAATTCAAAGGATTCGCTCGTCCACGTTTACTCAAATTATTTTATGCAACGTTGACGAATTACGAGAAGGGTCTCTGTCCCAATGTCATCTTTGATAAACCACCTAAGATGGTAAACATTCTTGGTGAGTGGGTAGCAAAACAAGGCATCAAACAATTCCGCACCGCTGAAACGGAGAAATTCCCTCACGTAACTTTCTTCTTCAACGATTATCGCGAGGAGCCTTTTGCTGGCGAAGAACGTGGCATGGCCCAAAGTCCCAAAGATGTTGCCACTTACGATCAAAAACCTGAAATGTCAGCGAGTCAGGTAACCGAAATGGCTAAAGCTGCCATTCTTTCAGAAAACTATGGCTTAATCGTCGTTAACTACGCAAATCCCGACATGGTTGGTCATACGGGGTCACTCAAAGCCGTTTGTCAGGCCTGCGAAGCGGTCGATCAAGGACTCGGCATACTCCTTCAGGCCATCGATCAAGTCGGCGGCAAAGCCATCATTACAGCTGACCACGGTAATGCAGACCAAATGTGGGAACCTGAGGAAAACTCACCCCACACTCGCCACACCCTCAACCCCGTCGAAGTCGTTGCCTACGGTAAGGATTGTCAAAAATTGAAGTTACGTAACACGGGAAGATTGGCCGATATCGCCCCCACTCTCCTAGAACTCATGGGCCTTCCTAAACCCGTCGAAATGACG
>RFOO01000071.1 GCA_009926645.1 bacterium
GGAAGAGCAGGGCAAGCCATACCACGACCCTTAACTAAGCCTGGATTGAAGACGATGGAGCAACCTTGAGCGTGGAGAATTTTTTCAATCGCTTCCTTATCGCTTTCTTTGATGTCAGAGAGGATTAAATTTTGTGTCGCGGTGAGTCGGAAAGTGGGGCCAAACTTTTGGGCAATTTCACGAAGAGCGGTTTTGAGTTTGTAATCTCCCGCATCTTTGATGCGGCCCGTTTCCACAAATAATCCCAAGAACCAAAGTCCATCCGCCTGTTTGAACCAGCCAAAGGCATCGCCTTGTCCTTTAAAGAGGAAAGGTTTTGCAAGGGGAAGTGGAGCACCGAGACGTTTTCCGAGTTCAGCGCGGAACCATTCTACACCTTTTTCTTGTAAAACATATTTAATGCGTGCGTGTTTGCGATCTGTGCGATCACCCCAATCGCGGTGGATGGCGACAACCGCCGAGCCCACAGCGATTACTTGATCACGCGTGAGGAATCCAATGACATCAGCCAAACGAGGGTAGGTTAGTTTGTTGCCGTGAGAGGTGCCGAGTCCTCCGCCCACGAGCAAGTTGTAGCCGAGTAATTTACCGTTTTCGATGACGGCAACAAAGCCCATGTCATTCGTAAAGATATCCGTGTCATTATTGGGCGGAATTGCGAAGCCAGTTTTAAACTTTCGTGGTAAATAAGTTTTTCCGTAGAGCGGATCCACGGGTGCGCCCGATTCATCTGATTCGGCTGGTGGTGGGAGGTAAGGATTCGCTTGGTCAATCGACGCGCGTGCTTTCGCAATTTTTTCATCTAAACCTAAATCGAGTTGCACCCCGTCAACCCAGATTGAGTGATAGGCTGTCGTGCGTGGAAGAAGGGCGCGTGTTAAAGCAAAGGCATCTTCATCAACGGCTACGCCAATAGCATCAACGGGAGGATTCGAAGGTGCAGTGACGTTTCGGTTAACATCGCCGCAGGTTGCGATAGTCGAACTTAAAGCCTCGTTGATGGATTTGATCAGTGGTCCAATTCCTTTTTGTAAAACACCGTGAAACTGAAAAGTTTGGCGGGAGGTAATTCGTAGCGTCCCGTTTGCAAAGAGACTCGAAAGCTCGTCATACACTAAATACTGTCCTGCAGGAACAATACCTCCAGTTTGACGGGTGCGCACCATGACTGAATACTCTTTGCCTGTTTTGCGCTTATCGCGGTCGTCTTGCTGGTAGATTCCGTGGAACTTGATGAATTGCTCATCGTCTCCGCTAAAGCGGTCAAGCGAGGGGTCCGCTAGTGTAGCCCTAATATTGCCAGATAAATCCGGTTTTTCAGCTTTCAGGGATTCGTTTTTGGTTAAGGGCTTTTCCATAAATATAATCTTGATAAGTTTAGTAATGATTAAATCATTAGGGTCAAGTTAATCTAAATGATAAATTCTTCCAGTGGCCGCGTGGTCTTTGTGGGGGCGGGTCCAGGTGCACCAGACCTGATTACCGTCCGTGGCTTGCGCTATTTGCAAGAGGCTGACGTGGTCATTCATGATAGTTTACCTGGAGATGCATTATTGGCCGAGTGTTCACCTACGGCTCGTTTAATTGCGGTGGGCAAGCGTTGTGGTCATCATTCAGCGACACAGGACGAGATTAACGCCATAATCACTCGTGAAGCTTTACGTGCAAAGTGTGTAGTGAGGTTAAAGGGTGGGGATCCGGGAGTCTTTGGCCGACTGGGCGAAGAAATGGATCACTTGGCTGCACAGGGAATTCCTTTTGAAGTTGTTCCAGGTGTCACCGCGGCAACAGCTGCTGGTGCCGATGCGGCTTTTCCTTTAACTCATCGTGGCAAAGCGGCTTCAGTGACATTTTTAACAGGTCATTGTGCCGATGGTTCAGAGCAAAATTGGTCCGCTCATGTAAAAACGGGATCAACGCTTTGTTTGTATATGGGTGCAAAAACTTTGCCGAGTGTTGCGCAAAAGTTAATTCAAGCAGGTGCGGTGAGCGATTTACCTGTAAGATTACTTTCTAAAATTTCACAATCAGGATCGTCGGACGTTCTGACGACTTTGCAGGATTTAGCTTCGGATAAAATTGACGTGGTCTCTTTGCCTACTCCGCTCATTGCCGTCGTCGGTGCGGTTGTGGCTCCACCTCGTCAATCGACGCTCGTCGACCGCATGGCTGCTTTTGTTGAATCGGTTTAAGATAGGCTAGCCTCGCGGTAGCGTTGAGCAATCAGTGCAGGTAAAGCAGGATGTTCGCCAATGAGTTTACTGCGTTTCCACTTTAAATGAGGGGGAGCAAATTTTGCACAAATCTCTTCGACATCACCTCCAGGGCCAGCATGTCTTCCGGGCAAAAGAAACTGCATAAGTAGGGTCGCTTCGCCCTGAGCTCGAGGTAGGACGGTCTCTAAAAGTGGTTCATTAAAGGCGTATTCAGGCCCCTCACGTCTTTCCATCGAACAGGCGATAAATTGTAAGGGTGA
Source organism: bacterium (assembly GCA_009926645.1). Classification (GTDB taxonomy): domain Bacteria; phylum Verrucomicrobiota; class Verrucomicrobiia; order Opitutales; family UBA953; genus UBA953. The sequence continues at coordinate 2,477 of RFOO01000071.1, forward strand.
AAGCTCTAAGTCTTCTCGAATCTCGCGTGCTAGTGCATCGCGAACGGCAGTAACTTCTGGAGCAGGGGAGCCATGATCACATAGGAAAACAGTTCCGCTTGATGGTTCCCATCCCGTTTCAAAAAGTTGGTCGATTAGTATCTTTCGTAAAATTCCATCCGTCCCATAGAGAGTTGGGGCGATTTTCAGTTGGAGGTTTCCGCGAGCGTGGATTTTAAATTGTTCGGGGATATATTCAGTGATTGCTCGACTGGGTCCAATAAACAGCGGAAGCACAACTAACTGGATTACATCTGATTGCGCAGTCTCTTTCACTACTTCCGCAAAAATTTTTGCGGGAAGATGGTGAAGCTGTTGAGCATCCACTTTGTTTGAATGTAAGACCGATACCGCTTCGACTTCTTGGTGGATCAGTGAACTGACTGCATGAGCTAAGCGACGACATTGCAGTGTTGATTCGGCTTCGAGAGAGCCGTTATCAACCAGAATGATGCGTGATTTCGCCATGGGATAGCAATGAGGGTAAATTGAGAATTAGCAATGCACTCAGCCCTGTAAAATGGATAAAGGTTGCGTGAGGATTTCTAGGGGGATTTTGCCTTGATCGCGTAAGGCCCGAATGCTGAGCCCTTGGGCTCTTTTGGCTAAACGTTGACCTCTTTCATCAACCACCAATGGAGCGTGTGCCCAAGCAGGGGCAGTCCATTCAAGCGTGCGATAAAGCAAAATCTGCCGTGCCGTCGAAAGAAGTAAATCGGCACCCCTTACCACTTCAGTGATTTTCATCGCATAATCATCGGCGACCACCGCTAATTCATAAGCGGGGAATCCGTCTTTTCGCCAAACGAGAAAATCTCCAAAATCTTGTCCAGCGATAAAGGTTTGTGGGCCTTGTATTGCATCATGAAAAGAAATCTTTTCACCCCAAGGAACACGAAAACGCCAATTGGTTTCGCCAGGTGTGGTGGCCGATTGACCTGCCTTTTGATTGGGACGAAACGCCAATGGGAAAATGGGCTCTGTGGCATCGTCTGCGTGTGGAGCGACCAGGGCGTTTTCCACATCGCGTCGAGATTTATCACAGGGATAAAGGCAGCCAGTGGCGTGTAGTTTTTTCCAGACCGATTGAAACCAATCGAGCCTTTGCGACTGAATGTAGGGGGCGTTAGGACCGCCGACATCGGGTCCCTCATTCCAGCGAATGCCCAACCAACACAAATCAGAGAGCGCAGCTGCAGCAAACTCGGGTCGACACCGTGCCGAATCGAGATCCTCAGTTCGAAAAATTAATTGTCCTTTGGCCTCATTCGCTCTCTGTGCGGCAAGGGCAAAAGTACGTGCGTGACCGACGTGTAAAAGTCCCGTGGGTGTTGGTGCGATGCGACCTCGGTACATGGTCGCAGGACATTAAAGTGGGTTATCGGTGGCAATGAATTCCCATGGCACACCAAATTCTGCGGCTACCGCAGCGGCCAAGGCTTTCACACCCCAGGTTTCGGTTGCGTAGTGACCACAGGGATAAAGATTCCAGCCTTGTTCTTGGGCCTCATTGAAATGCTCTTCACGTAATTCACCCGTGATTAAGGTGTCACAACCGTGGTCACGAAGATGAGACAAGGCACTTCTTCCACTACCACTTAAGATAGCTATTTTCTTTGGATGAGCCGAACCAAATCGAATGGCTTTAAATGTCGAAGGATACGATTTTTTTAGGCGGCTCTCTAAGGTTTTTCGAGCAATACCTTGGCTTAGACAGGCAATCGGTAAGCCTTCGAAATCGACAAACCAATCCACGACGCGCAGTCCAAGGTCTTGAGCAATCAGGGCATTGTTACCAATAAAAGGATGGGCATCCAGAGGGAGGTGGCTCGAGTAAAGGGACAGGCCCGATTTTTTTAATGCACGTTGGCGACGTTGTTGCGTTTCACGTCTTGGTGCAATGCCAGGCCAGAACATTCCATGATGTACAATCAAGTAGTCGACGCCTCGTTGTGCAGCTTGTAAAAAAACTTTTTCTCCAGCATCTACCGCAGCACCAATTTTCTTTACCTTTGTTTTTCCTTTGAATTGCACACCATTACGCGACCCTGGAAAATCAGGTAAAGCCTTACGATTTGTAAGGGTATCGCAAAAACGGGTGATTTCTGAGGAGGAAGCCATCAATCAAAGTGATTTAAAAAGAGTAGCGGGGGGTAAAGGTGCGGGAGTTGATAAATTCTCGGGGTTGAAAATTTGGGGGTCGAGTTCTAAGCGAAAAGCGGCTTCGGTGATTTTGAGTGAATCAACATTACGGGTTTTTTCGTCACGTAAATCACAGGTATTAATCATCCATTGTTCATCCACCTTGGCGAAATCATTAATGGTAAAATTTTCGGATACTTTGTTTTCCGTATCGTGATATTTTGCCTCAGTCAGCGCTTGATAAGAGCGATCAATACCAAACACAACTTTAGTCGGTAGGGCTTGTGAATCGGGATTGGTGGATTCGAAATAATGCACGGCACGACCGCGAGAGCGTTCGGTTGCGACATATCGAGTATCTGCCCAGTGGGTGTAGGGCATAATCAGGTCAAACGGACAGATAATCAAATCCTCGGCGATGGATTGAGCCATTTCATTTCCTTTTAGGCTCGCGACGGGCTGTTTATCTCGAGCGATCCATGACTGATTGAGGGCGGAATTTTTAATTCCAATAAAAGCCAAGTAGCTCGTTCCAATGGCGTCTTTCATTTCTACCCGAATCAATGGACCTCCATTGATCCAACTGGCCCAAAGCACTCCTTCGATGGGTTTGCTTGATTCACCTTGGCGAGGTTTGTGAGTGATTTTAAATTTCAGACAATAATCTCCTGGAATGCGGGAACTACGAAAACGATTTAAGACGCTGACTGCCTCTTCTTTGGTAAGTTGCGGATAGCCAAAATCATCTAACCCTGCTTGGGCAAAAGCACTGGTAGAGCAGAGTAGTAACACCCAGCAATAGACGAAGCTGAGTCTTAAAGAGCTCACGGAAAATTATTTCCCAGCGGCAGGTGCTGGGGTGGCAGGAACTGCCGGAGTGGCATCGACAGGGGCCTTTGATTTTTCAGGAGATGCTGTTGCAACAGGAGCCACAGGTGCAGGGTTTACTGGTGCAGTTGAGGCAGGGGTTGGGGCCACGGGCACAGCAGGAACCTCCTTTGCTTTGGGTTGCTCTGGTTGGGTTATCTTTGGAGCAGCGGGCGTCGTCGTTAAAACTTTGGGAGCTTTTTCTTCGCGGGCGACAAATCCGAGGTAGAGACCAAAACTGAGAAGGAAGAGGATGACGGTCAGTGTGGTGGTCATTTTGGATAGGACGGTTGAGGATTCGCCACCAAACACTGATTCAGCGGCACCACCACCCAAGGCTGCACCCATGCCAGCATTGGAACTGGGGCGTTGCATTAGGATGATTAAAACAACGAGAACGCAGACGAGAAAGAGAGCGACGATAGAGGCGTAGAGCAGGAAATCCTTCATGCCCCCATCCAAGGGTTCAAGAAACGATTAAACAATGCCAAAATCAGTCTTTTTGGTAGGTTCCATCAATAACTCGATAGGTTAACCATGACCCAGAGGGGGGAGGGGT
>RFOO01000072.1 GCA_009926645.1 bacterium
TCCTGAAGTCGCTTGGTGTTTTTCTCATTCGCCTCACGAACACGATCGTGCAAATCACCAGGCGCAGGCTCCTCTCCTGCTAACGCCGCCGCCGCGGGAGATTTCTCCGCCCGAAAAGAAGGATCATTCTCAGGAATCGCGCAGCCCGTTAGTAAAACTGTACCGAAAATAACAAGGTTAAGAGGCTTCATGATTTAGCACGTTTTTTGGCGTCCGACTCCAACCATTTTCGCAGAGAGACGGTCGATTGGCGAGCCCGTTCTCGAGCCGATTTCAAATCATCGGCATCTTCCACCTTAACCGAGGCAAAAGTGTAGAATTTGACTTTGGGCTCGGTGCCCGAAGCACGCACAGCAATCCGTCGGCCATCAGCTAAATCGATAACCAAAAACTCTTCGGCGGGCACACGCTCTCCTTCGGCATCGAAAACTTCATCGGCATCGTAATCGGTGATTTTCACAACCCTTGACCCATCAATCTCTTTGGCTGGAGATTTACGCCACGAACTAACAATCCGACGAATAGCGGCAGCCCCTTCAGCCCCTTCAAAAGAAAGATTAAGCAGATCTTCATGGTGAGCTCCGTAGCTTAAATGCAATGCGTCCAACGCATCGAGCAGCGTTCGACCACGAGAGCGCAATACGGCAGCAAATTCACAAAGCATCACCACCGCTCCGTTCGCGTCTTTATCGCGAATCATATCATCAGATAAATAGCCATAACTCTCTTCTGCACCCAAAACAAAAAAGGTGGAGTGACGGAGAACTAAAGGTACACGACGAACCAAAGGAAGCGATTCGGTGTCTGGACCTGCTACCGCTGATAATTTTTTCGACCACTTCTCTAACTTACGAGCAATCCATTTAAAACCCACCAACGTTTCCAAACAACGGACGCCATGGCGTTCACAAACTTTATTAACCAGTGGAGTCGTAACCAGAGATTTCAAAACAATGGCAGAGTTTGTTCCACCAGCGGGTAACATGCCGGCGTCTTCCAGAGAAGAGAGTCGAAACTCAGTTAATAGAGCAGCGACTTCATTCCCAGAAAGTAGTCGATATCCACCCTCAGGCAAAGGGCAGGCAACACCAACGCGGTCCGCATCGGGGTCCGTGGCTAAAACCAAATCAGCCCCAACTTCTTGAGCGACTTTTAATGCTAACACAAAGGCAGCCGAGCTTTCGGGATTAGGGGAAGGCACGGTGGGGAATCGACTATCATGCTCTCGTTGTTCCTCGACCATTTGAGGCTCTAAACCAATTCTCCTCAAAGCTGGCACAACCATGACATCGCCCGTACCATGTAAATTGGTATAAACCACTTTAGGCGCATGACGTGAAAGCGTCTCCTGGTTGATAACAAGGCTCGCCAAACGATTCAAATAAGCTTCTTCAGCAGAGGAAGGCACCGATTGTACGGCACTTAAATCTTTTTTCAGAAAAGGGGCGACATCACTTAAAGTAATTTTTCCAACCCATTCAACAATGGCCACGTCCGCAGGAGGGGTTACTTGGCCACCGTCACTGAGATAGCATTTAAATCCATTGTCATGAGCGGGATTGTGACTTGCCGTGATAACCACACCCGCATCCGCCTGAAGATGACGTAATGTAAAACTCAATTGAGGCGTGGAACGTGCACCGCTAAAGAGAAAAGCTTCACCGCCCCATAGCGTCCAAGCCGAAGCAAGTAATTCAGCAAAATGCCGGGAGAAATGGCGTACATCGTGGGCGATGACAATTTTTGGCTTGGGTTTTTGCGCCGAAACATAACGCCATAATCCCAAGCCGGCCCGAAGAATATTCAGGTCGTTAAGATAAGCTGACCCTACCCCCGCTCGCAGCGGTAATCCATTAGCGTCACATTCGTTGGAGGCACTCACTCGGCCTACTGTCCTTCCCCGCATTCCACCCGTTCCAAAAGCTATCCCTTTATAGAAACGATCCTCGATTTCGCCCCAGGCCGATTTGTCCACCAAATCGGCGATGGATTCAACCATCTCTCGAGGGAGCCCATCCGACTCAAGCCAAAGCTTGGCGTTCGCCAAGGTGGTCGCGGATATAAGGTCCTTGGACTTAGCCGCTTTGAGGGCCGAAAGAACGGAAAGTGGGTCTCGCATAAGAATATCCCCATCCTTATGAGCTCGAGACAGGAAACAAGCCCAGAGGATGGGGAGGAGGGGGTTGACACTTGGCTTTCCTTGATAAGGGTTGAGGGAATATGGCTGAAGATAGTACCAAAAAGCGTGCAATGAAAGAGGATGACCGAAATTTGGTGGTGGTTGATGAAGATTTTGCTCAGGCCGATGCCGAAGACCGTCTTTGGTTATTCTGGGAGCGAAACAAGACCTTCATCGTCCGCGGCATCACTTCCATCGTTATCGGCGTACTTACCTTCTTGGCTTTTTATTTTTGGCAACAAGCAAAACGTCAGGAAGTGGGAGATGCTTACAATGCGGCTCGAGACGCTTCAGCCAAACGCTCTTTTGTGGCCGCACACCCGCGTGACCCGTTAGCGGTTGTCGCGCTTTTGGAAGTGGCTGATGAGCTTCGCCAAAATAAAAAACTCATTGAAGCGGCCAAGACCTACGATGAGGCCATCCCTCTGGCTCAATCAGCTGGAAATTCTCCACTGCTTAAAGCACTGGCCACACGTGCCCGACTTTATGCCGCATTAACGAGACTCGATTTAGGAGAAAAAGAGGCTGAAACCTCTTTGGCTTCCATCGCTGAAGATAAAACAGCCCCCGATACGCTCCGAGGGTATGCCATGATTATTTTGGCGAATACCGCTTTAAATCGAGGTGATTCAATCAATGCCGCTAAATGGATTAACCTCATGGATAAACGCTTACTACCCAACCATGTTTGGACGGATGATAAAAATTGGTTAGTACGTTCTGAACCTTCCCTTTTAAACCCTCCTCCTGCACCTTCGGCAGAAAAACCTGCCGAGCGTTAATCAATTATGGCTGAATCTTCGCCACAGCCAAAAGCCGCCGTGGCGGCGGAATCTCTCACGAAACGTTATGGGAATCTCGTGGCGATTGAGGATCTCACGTTCTCCGTTGCTCCAGGAGAGATTGTTGGTTTTTTAGGACCAAATGGCGCTGGAAAATCAACCACCATGCGCATCCTCTCTGGAACGATGGCAGGAACTTCTGGTCGGGCCTCTATTTGGGGAGAATCCGTCGCTCTAAACCCGACGGCGGCCAAGCGACACATGGCCTACATGCCTGAAAATAATCCACTGCCTGAAGACCTAAAAGTGGAAGAGTACCTCTCTTTACGTGCCCGCTTAAAAGACGTTGAATCCAAACAAGTCGCCGATCGAGTCCGTAAAGTCATGGAGGATTGCGATTTGGTTCGTCGCGCATCAGGTCGATTAATTGGTCAACTTTCTAAGGGATTTCGCCAGCGGGTTGGCATCGCCGATGCACTCTTAGCCAAACCCAAAGTAGTTATTTTAGACGAACCAACCATCGGCCTAGATCCTCATCAAATTTTAGGGATTCGCGATTTGATTCGCTCGTTGCGCGGAGAAATGGCTGTTTTGATTTCGAGTCACATCCTACACGAAGTTGAACAGGTTTGTGATAAAGTTGTTATCATCAATCGTGGTCGACTCGTGGCTCAGGGAAAAACCGAAGACCTGCGTCGAGAACTGCTCCCCGACTCTGTTTTTCATATTCTCTCCCGAGCTTCCTTGAACGAAATCAGCGCCGTCTGTCTCCAAAACGAAAAACTATCCCTTGTCGAAAAAATCGGTGAAATTGAAGGAGGGTGGTGCCGTTACCAGGTAACGATGCCCTCCCAATCACCCGCCCGAGAAACCTTAGCTGGATCGCTCATTCAAGCCGGCCTACCCCTCCGTGAAATTGCCGAGCAACATTGTGGCTTAGAGGATATTTTTATCGCTGCCACCCGACGCTCACCTCAAGAAAGGAATCGCGCCTAATGCACCACTTTCGCACCTTACTTTGGCATGAATTAAGAACGGCTTTTTTCACGTGGAGCAACTGGGCTGCAGCCGCCCTATTTTTAACCTTAGTCGGAGCGATTCACTGGTTTGCCATTCTTGAATGCAGTCGTGCACCACAGCCTTGGACTCCCGTCGAAGCCACTTTTCGTCTGTTTTGGCTTCCTTTACTTTGTGTGCTCCCCTTGCTCACGATGCGCAGTTTTGCCGAGGAAAGAAGACAGGGCACTCTCTCTGCACTCCTCACCACGACGGCGAGCACGGCCGCTATTGTTTGGGCAAAATTTATTTCCGCTTGGATTACTTGGGTCGTCTTCTGGCTAGCCTTTTTACCCTTTCCCCTGCTCACCGAGGCTCGTTTAGCCATTCCCAGCGACACCCGCTTGGGTGATTCTGCAACACTCTGGGGAGGACTCTGTTTTATTATCGTCAGTGGATTTTTACATGTAGCGATTGGAATTCTTTGTAGCTGTTTAACGAGAAGCGCAACCCTCGCCGCCCTCTTGACCTTTATTACGTTATTGGGTCTGACTGCGGCTGGTGGAGCGATTGAATCATTGCCCATTGAAAGTTGGACTTGGCTCGGATGGTTACGCGAACCCGCAGCCCACTTGCGCACCTTCGGCCATCTTGAAGATTTTGCCTCAGGCATTCTCGACTCACGTCCTCTCATTCTCTACATCACTGGCACTTTTCTATGCCTCGGTCTTTCTGTTATCGCCGTGGAGGGCAAAGAGTAACATGTCTGAAACCAAAGACGATTTTAGTGATGTTCGCCCAGTCCGACGCCTCAACCGTTTGGCACAAGTTGTCTTAGCCATTGGTTTAGCGGTAGCGGTTAATTACCTCGCTTCACAAGTTGAATTTCGTTTTCGAAAAGATTTAACGGCAGATCGACGACACTCTTTAGCAGCCGAGTCGGTTGAAACCATTCGCTTGGCTGGACGAAAAAGTCCTACTGGTAACAAAAAGAATAAAAACTGGGTACAGGCGTTAATTCTCCTCGATAATTTCAATGAAGGCGATGCACCGCTACGCCTACAAATCAGCAAACTTCTCGAATCTTACAAACTCGAGGCAGGGCGAGAGGACTCCGAATGGTTTAGCGTCTCCCAGATTAGCGCCGGATTGAATCAAGAGCGATTAGCTGAAGTCGCCGCTCAACATGGTCCGCCTGGTCGAAATACCGTTTTAATTCTTACCTGTGGTAACCGGGCTAAATATATTAATGGCAATGAATTCTTTGAGATGTCGGCCGATAAACATCTCGTTTTTCGAGGCGAAGAAGCCATCACCTCCGCCCTGCTAGAGGTAACCGAAGACAAACCAGCGATTTGCTATGTCACCCGAGGTCATGGCGAATTAGGCATCGACGAGCCCAGCCCATGGCGAGGCATGTCTTCACTATCGCGCCAGTTACGAAACCGAAACTTTATCGTTCGGCCACTGGACTTATTAACCATCAGCGAAATTCCTCGTGATGCATCGATGGTCTTCATTGCTGGTCCGCAAACCGCCTTCACTCCCGCAGAAACTGAACGGTTACGGAGTTATCTGTACGAAAAAAATGGTCGCGTATTAATTCTCTTGGACCCTGGTAGGCCCCATGGATTAGAACCCGTGCTGGCCGAGTGGGCGATTTTCGCTCCCGATGCAGAACTCCAAGAACCCGACCCTTCTTGCCGTACGACCGATGGCGACATTGCTTTGCGACGTTTGAATGACAAACCTCATTCACTCACACGAGTTCTAAAAGAACAGGACCTTCCGCTGATTGCCGCACGAATCCGTCCAGCTCGCTTCGACGAAGGCAGCCCCCCCGACAGCACACTTTCCGTCACCCCCCTCCTGTTCGCCTCAGACAATTCTTGGGGTGAAACCGAGGTGCGTCGAAAGCCTTTTCGTTTTGACCCCGACCGAGATCAACCTGGGCCAGTCTGCATCGCCTCTGCCGCCGAACGGGCAACGGGCATTAGCAAAGGCTCTAGCAGTACTGGAGGTAGACTCGCCGTTGTTGGAACTTCGGAAATTGCAGCCAATGCTCGCCTAAACCGCGGGGGCAATCAGGCCTTCCTTTTACAGTGTGCCGCTTGGCTATCCG
>RFOO01000073.1 GCA_009926645.1 bacterium
CGTCTTCGTTTTTTATCGGCGGGAGCCGACCACGTATCACTCACGACCTTGATCCCCGGCTTGCGCCCAATCCACCGCTCGTGGTCCAACTTACTTTTTCGATAATTCGTTAAATGCAGACCCAATAAACATAAACCGCCGGGTTTGAGCGCCTTAGCCATGCGCTGCAGAGACGACAGTGCCCCTTTTTCGGATAAAATATACTTAAAAGTACTTACGAAACAGTGCACGACATCATAAGAACCCTCACGTGGAACAGAAAAACTCTCTAAAGAGTCTTGCCAGACTTTCCCGCTAAGTTTTGCCGCACGCAGACGTTTTTGGGCAAAGCGAATCTGATTTAAATTTAAATCAAATCCGTGAACGCGATGTCCGCGACGTGCTAATGACTCCATTAATCGACCCGAACCACACGCTGGCTCGAGTACACGCAGTGGCCCATAGGTTTGGGGAGAATGCTTGCGCACTACCGCCTCAATAAACCGTGTCTCGGGCTTGGTATAATCATCGTAGACCATGTCATAATACAACGGAGAGTCGTACCAGGCGGTCGCTGACGACTTCACAGGTTGCTTAGACATGAACCAAAGGATTACTGATAAATCTCTCCGCCTTTTTCGCGAAACTCTTTGGATTTCTCAGCCATTCCACGCGTCAGAGCTTCTTGCTCAGAAACGCCCTGTTCTTCGGCGAACTTACGAATGTCATCCGAAATACGCATGGAACAGAAATTTGGTCCACACATCGAACAGAAGTGAGCCGTCTTCGCGGACTCCTGTGGCAAGGTTTCATCGTGATATTCCTGAGCACGCTCAGGGTCCAACGCTAAGGCGAATTGATCTTCCCAACGAAACTCGAAACGCGCCTTAGAAAGCGCATTATCGCGGCGCTGGGCTGCGGGATGGCCTTTGGCTAAATCGGCTGCATGAGCCGCAATTTTATAAGCAATCACCCCCTCGCGCACATCATTCTTATTGGGTAAGCCCAAGTGCTCTTTGGGTGTTACATAACAAAGCATCGCTGTGCCATACCAACCAATCATGGCTGCACCGATGGCCGATGTAATGTGGTCATATCCAGGAGCGATGTCGGTCGTTAAAGGTCCGAGGGTGTAAAAAGGCGCTTCGTGACACCACTCCAACTGCTTATCCATATTTTCTTTTATCATGTGCATTGGTACGTGACCAGGGCCTTCACACATCACTTGCACCCCACGTTCCCAAGCGCGTTTCGTCAGTTCGCCTTGAGTTTTTAACTCGGCAAATTGCGCCTCATCATTGGCATCGGCAATCGATCCAGGGCGAAGTCCATCACCAATCGAGAAACTCACATCATACGCCGCCATGATGTCACAAATTTCATCCCAATGGGTGTAGAGGAAATTTTCTTTGTGATGGGCGAGACACCACTTCGCTAAAATCGAACCGCCACGGGAAACAATTCCGGTGACTCGACGTGCGGTAAGCGGAATGTAAGCCAAACGCACGCCAGCGTGGATGGTAAAGTAATCGACGCCTTGTTCGGCTTGCTCGATTAAAGTGTCGCGGAAGATTTCCCAAGTTAAATCCTCGGCGCGGCCATTAACCTTTTCTAAAGCTTGATAGATAGGCACAGTGCCAACGGGGACAGGACAATTGCGCAAAATCCATTCACGGGTTTGGTGGATATTTTTACCGGTCGAGAGATCCATCAAAGTATCTCCGCCCCATTTGATAGACCAACGCATTTTTTCGACCTCTTCTTCGATGGATGAAGCCACTGCAGAATTTCCAATATTGGTATTAATCTTCACCAAAAAGTTTCGTCCGATGATCATCGGTTCGAGTTCAGGGTGATTGATATTGGCAGGAATAATCGCGCGACCGCGTGCGACTTCATCGCGCACAAACTCAGCCGTTATCTCCTTCGGGATAGCGGCTCCGAAAGATTGACCCGGGTGTTGAAAGTCGAGCGCATGGCGAGGCAAGGTTCCGGCGGCACGTGCCTCTTGAATTTTCATATTCTCGCGAATGGCGATATACTCCATCTCTGGCGTGATGATGCCTTTTTTCGCATAGGCTAATTGAGTGGGACGCTGGCCTGGCTTGCCTTTATAGACCTTACGGTCGGCTCGATTAAACTGCACGAGGCGATTACGCGAGGTTGCACGCTGAGCCGACATCTTTATGAAACCCTGGATCACCCCAGGGGCCGGAAGTGTCGTAAACACGAAGAGATTCATTGGGAACGATTGTCCCATCGGGTCGACGGGTCGGCGCGAGAGTGATTTCGCGCATGGGCACTTGAATATCGGGGCGCGAACCTTGAACCGTAATACGTTTCGATTTCGGAAAGGGTGAAGTTTTGTCGTTGACCATGGTGTAAAGGATGAGGGTGAGAAATGAGAGAAATGCAAAAAGACGACCAGAGAGGTTCGCTGGACGTGGGTAGAGTATGATTTTAAAAATCCACTTCCTACGGCGCAGCGCGCATCAGGTACAAGGGTTCGAGGTGTAACCTCATCTCAGTCCAACTTGGACTCCCCTGGGAAAGCATTGTAAGGAACTACTTCCAGCAAAGCCGAGAAGAGCCGAGAGGCAATGAGATAGCGTAAACCCCGTGAGGGTTTACAAAATCGACCAGCCAATGCCTGTTTAAGCGCGGTTCGTAGAAAGTTGAGCGCGGAGGTATTCCACCGTGCGGCGGACGTTGGCGTCGACTTCCATTTGATTCCCCACCGTCTTACGAGCGTGGATGACTGTACCATGGTCACGACCGCCAAAGGATTGTCCGATGGAGACAAGGGACATGCCCGTGAGCTGGGTGGTGAGGTACATGGCCACTTGGCGAGGGAAAGCGATGTTTTGCATCCGGCGCTTAGAGGTCATGTCCGACATCTGGATGCGATAGTGTTCGGCGACTTTGCGCTGAATCACTTCAACGGTTAGCGTATGACTCGCCTCTTCGACGAGAATATCATGGAGGAGTTTTTCCACTTGGGCGAGTTCTAGGGGCTTTCGAGTCATGCCCGTGAGGCCGAAAATACGTGTGATGGCACCTTCAAGATTGCGTACATTGCGGGCGATACGTGAAGCAATGAATTCGGCGATTTCAGGGGTAAGTTCTAAACCGCGAGCGAGGGCTTTCTTGCGCAGGATAGCGATGCGGGTTTCGAGTCCAGGAGCTTGAATCGAAGCCACCATACCCCATTGGAAGCGTGAAACTAAACGCTCGGAGAGTTTGGCGATTTCCGAAGCAGGGCGATCGCTAGTCAGGACCATTTGTTTGTGGTTATTGTGTAATTCGTTAAAAGTATGGAAGAACTCTTCTTGGGTAGAATCCTTACCCGAGAGGAAATGAATATCGTCAATCAGCAAGAGATCCAACTCACGATAGCGACGGCGGAAGGCGGCGATGCTATTGGTTTGGATGGCTTGGATATATTCGTTGGTAAAAGTCTCAGAGGAAATGTAGGCGATGCGGGCACGAGGATTGGCAGAGTAAACCGAATGCGCGATGGCGTGCATTAAGTGCGTCTTACCGAGACCCGTTGGTCCATGAATAAAAAGTGGATTAAAATTACAGCCAGGATCTTTCGCGACAGCGAGGGCGGCGCCATGTGCCATTTCATTTTCGGGACCGACGATGAAATTTTCGAAAGTGTTAGTCGCTTTGATTGCGGGAACAGGTGCGTGTGCACTTGCACGCGAAGTGGTGCGTGGAGCAGAAACTTCTTCACGAGCCGTTTCGAGTGTTGCATGACTGGCAGCCGTCAAACGGTAATCCATATTGCGACCAGCGATGAGCGTGAGCTGACGGCGCAAAATTTCGGAGTAGTTATTATTGACCCAAGCTTCCGTCAAAACCGTGGGAGCTTCCAACACGAGGACATTGCCATCGGCGATGCTGATCGGGTTGAGTGTCGAAATCCAAGTCTCGTAATCGGTACGGTTGAAAATGTTTCGGAGTTCGCTTTTTGCGGTCTCCCAAAGGGAAAGGTGGCTAACTGGGCTGGCCATAGGAAAGTGGGGAGGTTTAGAAAGGTTGTTCACAGGGCTTTTGGAAGCCCTAAAATGAGAAAAGTGAGATAAATTTTTTAATGGGTTAGGATAGAGACCTTGATGCAATTTGTGTGCCGAATGTGTTTAGTTTGGGTAATTGCATGTAAGTCGTTGATTTTTAAGTTATTAGAGAGGGGGTAAAAAGGTTTATGATAAAGTTTGTAAAAACAGTAAAAGGAATCGATCCGAGGGGCACGAATCGACTGAAATTGATGGTGAGTGATGCAGCACTCTCAAGCGGAAGGATTCCACAGGTTATTAACATCTGGGCTGGTGATAAGAAATGAGAGTTTGTGTTGCACAAACTACACACAACTGTCGAAGGCCTGTAAAATCAGCACGTTCTCAAGGTGCTGAGTTCTGCCAGATGCGCGTCCCGAAGTTGTCGTAAGTCGTCAAGCCTTTTACACTGTCTAATTTGATCACGAATTTTTCGGGAACCAGGCAGTCCGTAAGTGAGTGGATGAAGTCGATTCAACATCCAACCCATGTCACGTGAGCCCAATCGACTCGCGTGCACCTCGAGCGTTAACTCGGTTAAACGAATAATCGCATCCCATCGTTGTTGTGCTGAGACGACAGGTCTTTGTTCATTAACACCATTTAAAGCCGCTTTTACTTCAGAAAAAATCCAAGGATTAGCCAAAGCCGCACGGCCTATCATAATTCCTGATACACCCGCTTCGCGTTGTCGGCGGATAGCGGTCGGTCCGTCTTTAATATCGCCGTTGCCGATAACTGGAATCGACACGGCATGAGCGACTTGTGCAATCCAATCCCAATTCGCTTCACCGGAGTAACCTTGTTCTTTGGTTCGTCCGTGAACCGCAATCGCTTCAACGCCTAATTTTTCGAGGTGAGTTGCGACCTCGACAGCGACGATGGAAGAATAATCCCAACCAATTCGCATTTTCGCTGTGAGCGGGATGTCGGGGATGGCATCTTTGACCGCTTTGACCAAATCGTAAAGCAGTGGTGTACAACGCAAAAGCCCTGAACCTGCATTTTGTTCGATGACTTTATGGGCGGGGCAGCCGAAATTGAGATCCAAAAAGTCGGGTCGCATACGTTCGCAGACCATTTGTGCGGCTTTGGCCATCGACTTCGGTGTTGCGCCAAAAATCTGCACGCCCATCGGACGTTGGGTCTCGGTAAAATCGACCATTTCCCAAGCTTTTACATTATCACGTATCAAGGCCTCGGATTGAACAAACTCGGTAACCATGACATCCGCCCCCTGTTCTTTGCATAACTGACGAAAAGCGACATCGGTATGTCGTGCCATCGGGGCGAGGTAGAGAGGGAATTTTCCTGGTCCGAACCAAGGCAGACGTGGCGAAATCTTAGTCACGATGACCTCCCCTACCCTTGAGAGATGCCTTTAGTTTTTTCCACTGGGCGAGACGCTCAGCGATTTGTACTTCGGCGCCTGCGTCACCGGGGGTGTAAAGGGAAAGTGGTTTTGAAAGATAATCCTGTCCGCTGATGGCTTCTGGAAATTCGTGACTATATAAATACCCTTCCCCTTGGCCGAGTCGTTTCGCCAATGCGGTATGAGAATCTTTTAAGTGCAACGGCACCTCTTGTCGGGCCTGCGTTTGTACAGCGTCTTTCGCTGCAGCTAGTCCGGTCGTGGCACTATTACTCTTGGGAGAAAGCGCTAAGAACAAGGTCGCGTGAGCTAAGTTCAGTTCGCATTCAGGTTGGCCGACCATTTCACAGGCTTGAAAAGTAGCAACCGCGAGACCCAAAGCACGTGAATCAGCCAAGCCAATATCTTCGGAAGCCAAGATAACCAAACGTCGGGCTATAAAGCGTGGGTCTTCCCCGCCCTCGAGCATGACGGCTAACCAATACAGAGCGGCATCGGGATCCCCACCGCGCATCGATTTAATATAAGCCGAAGCGGTGTCATAGTGATCATCGCCACCATCGTCATAACGAATACGACGTTCTTTAGCGAATTGTGCGAGAGC
>RFOO01000074.1 GCA_009926645.1 bacterium
TGCTGACTATCGCGATGCCCACGCAAAGCATGGAACATTAATCCCGGTACCATTGCCCAAGCCATAATCACAAAAAAATCATAAGCCTCGGCGGCGACTTCTGGAGAAGATCCCAAATTTTTTAAAAAGGGAGCCAAAGCATGAGTAACACCCGCAGCAACGAGACCGAAGGCTGTCGCCAATACCATTCCGTGTCGAAGAATAGCTGGAGCCGATTCCTCGACGCCAGCTCCATTATCTTGAGCTTGATAAACCGAAACGGCTCCCACCAAACCAATCCCAAAAACGTAAGGAATATAATTTAAATTAGCGGCGAGAGCCGAAGCGGCTAAAGCTGTTTCTCCGAGATGTCCCGCCATCGTGACGTCGATAACGAACATCAAACCATAGCCCAACATTCCCAACATGATGGGTACAGCTAACCGAAGAGTGGGACCGAGCTCCCGACGAATGGAATTAAACAAACTCAAGACACTTGAAGGGAACCAAAACAGCCAAGGAGGCGAGTTAATCTTTTGCGTGCACTAATCCAACAAACCCACCACGTCTTCGGGCTCAGCCCACGCATAAACCAAGGCCTTCGACCCTACTGATTGACGAGGGTTTATTTCAGCGGTTTTTAAGATTACTCCTGAGTCCGTTTTAAACTGATGCAGAGAAAAATCTCCTTGGAAAACACTGTCGATAATCTTGCCCGAAAAAGCATTTTCTTCGGGCGGCAGAGAATCCAATCGTAAACATTCAGGGCGTATACAGATTGTGATTTCGGAACCCTCAACCGGCTCTTGCGTAGGCGTGGTTAAAGCTCCCCTCACTTCACCGATGGCCGTGCTGGCTATAAACTCACCTGCCCCAGTGCGCAAAATTTTCCCTTTAAACAAATTGGCTGAACCTAAAAAAGTAGCTAACCAAGAGTTCAACGGACGCCGGTAAACATCCAAAGGCCGACCTGCTTGGATTATTTTCCCGGCCTGCATAACACCAATCGTATCAGCAATGGCCAAAGCATCTTTTTGATCATGCAGAACACATAAAATAGTGAGGTTTTGCTCGCGCACCAAACGCTGTAAACGTTGACGAAGCTCGACTCGAGCCACCGCATCTAAATTACTCAACGGCTCATCCAATAAAAGAAGTTTTGGTTGCTGAGCTAAAGCTCTAGCCAATGCGACACGCTGTTGTTGACCGCCTGAAAGTTCCTGCGGACGTTTTTGTGCCCACTCTCGTGCATCCACCATTTTGAGTGCATCCAGAGCTCTTTGCTTTAAGGCCACCGTCGAAAGGCCCTCATCCTCGAGTCCAAAAGTAACATTTTCCCAAACCGTCAAATGAGGGAATAGGGCGTAATTTTGATAAACCATCGCCGTCGCACGCTCTTTAGATCCTAAAGATTTAATATCTTTGCCTCCCCATTCAACCGAGCCACGACTTGCATCACATTGACCAACGATAATCTTTAACAACGTCGTCTTCCCAGCACCCGAGGGCCCAACAATACAGCTGAGTGAGTTTGGCTCCACTTCAAGGTCTAACCCATTCAGAACACGGTTCGTGCCATGCCAGTAATAAAGGTCGCGAATAGAAAGGGAGAGCACCCACCTAAACTAGGCTAAATCTCCTCCCTAGAGCAAGAATCAGCCCAGCGATTTATGCACAAAGGTTCATCGACACGCTTGCTTCCACCCTCTTTTTCCTCATGTTCTTCTTTCCCATGGCGAACGACGACGAAGAAGAACAAACCCCTGAGGCTACGAAAGAACCCTCTCCCAGCGGACTTCTCATCCAAAAGAAATTCCTCGAACAACGGAAAATCTTTCTTTGGGGCGCGGTCGACGACGCTTCCGCCAAAGACATCGTAGAAAAATTACTCTACCTCGAGAGTAGCGATCCTGGAAAAGAAATTCATTTTTATATCAACACCCCGGGTGGATCGATTACCGCTGGCATGGCAGTCTACGATACCATTCGCCTCATCAGTTCACCCGTTAAAGTAGTCGTCACTGGTATGGCCGCCTCCATGGGGTCGATTTTACTGCAAGCCCCCAAACAAAAGGGTAATCGCCTGGTCTTCCCTCACGCTCGCGTGATGATTCACCAGCCACTCATCATGGGGCGCATCCAAGCACCTGCAGTCGATATTCATATCCAAGCCCTAGAAATGGAACGCCTCCGTGCTGAGCTGAATGAAATTCTCGCTAAAGCCTCGGGACAAAAACTAGAGAAGATTGTTAATGATACCGATCGAGATTTTTATCTCACCGCTGAAGAGGCAATCGAGTACGGTCTAGCGGATGCGATTGTGAAAAAACTTTAACCCGCGAAACCCATGGGCATTGGCAGTCGTGCCTACATGCAGAGTCGCCCACCTTCAAGTGGCTGGCCTTCAAGCACGCACTGCACTCTCGCCGTTCTTTTCTTTGTCTTTTTTGTCAGCTTAGTCGAAGCTGCCACCCACAGCCAATGGCTAGGCTGGATGAGGCTGGATGAGTCCAACCCTCGCTTCTGGCAATGGCTGACCTATGGTTTTATTCACGTACAGTTTTGGCACATCATCGGTAATGGACTCGCACTTTGGTGGCTGGGCAAAGACGTTGAAGACTCCGAAGGTAAATCGATTTATTGGATTACCTTAATCGGGGGAATTCTAACCGGCGCTCTAATCTGGAGACTAACTGGCATCTGTAATCCAGAGCCCACCTTTTCTCTTGGAGGTATCTCTGGCGGAGTCTGCGCACTGATGCTTGTAGCACTAGCAAAGCAGTTAGAACGGGGAATCACCCTGTTAATCTTTTTCATCATTCCCGTAACTTTTCGTGCACGATGGGTGCTAATTGTCTCGATTACTTTCAGTTTTCTAGGCTGGATATTCAACGAGTTGCCCGATCGCCACAACTGGCAGTTTTGGCGTCCCGTGTTTTTTGACGGAGTAGCACATTCAGCTCATTTAGGCGGGTTTTTGTTTGGATGGCTGATGTGGATTTATCGACAACAGACAAATCGTCTCCGGGGTGACGCTCTTAGACTAGTAGATAAAATTTCCCCAAATTTTGGCGCTAAAAATAACTTTTCCGAATTCAACCCCGCTCAAGCCAGAGCTGAACTTGATCAATTATTAGATAAAATTTCTGCCGAGGGTTTCGGCTCGCTCACCCCAAAAGAGAAGGATAGATTGAGGGACTTGAGCGACCGCCTTCGTTAACCTTCCCCTAATGATTTCACGAATTTTTACTTTTTTAGGTTTGGCCGCAGTTCTGGCCCACGCCCAATCGAAACCCGAAAGCGTTTATGCCACTACCCCAGCCATGCAAAACGAAGCTCGGGCCACGGTCGCGCTGATTGAACGTTATCACATCAGTAAAAAAACTTTGGCCGAAATTGATGCGAACGAAGTTATCAAGACCTTCTGCGAAACACTCGACCCCGCAAAACTCTATTTTACCCAAGCGGAAATTGATGGTTTTATCAACCGTTATGGAAAAAGTTTAGATTTATATTTAGTTCGAGGCAACCTCACCCCAGCGTTTGAAATTTATAGCGTGTTCAAAGAGCATGTCGCGGAACGGACGCAAGGAGCGATTGCAGCTCTCAATCAAAAAATCGACCTTAACCAACCAGGCACTTTCCCCGTGGACCGCCAAAAAGGAAATTGGCCAGCAGACACCAAAGAGGCTGATGACCTCTGGAGTCGACGTGTCCGTCTTGATATTCTGTCGGAACTTCTAGGAGAAGATCGAACCACGCAGAAAAAGAAAGACGGTAAAAATGCGTCCGTTCACGACACCCAAGTTCCAGAAATTAATGAAGAGAAAATTGCCGAAGCGCTAACCAAATTAAAGAAGCGCTACGAAAAAACCCGCACCTACCTTGATTTCGAACCACAAGAAATCGAAGAATTTTTCCTCACCGCTTTCTCCACCCAATTCGACCCCCATTCTACTTTCTTTTCGCAACGCACGCTGGAGGAATTTGAAATCAGTATGCGGAATATGCTCTGCGGCATTGGAGCAACCCTAACCGACGACGAGGGCTATTGCACCGTTAAGGAAATACTCCCTGGCGGGCCACTCGAGCTTAACGGAAAAGTCAAAAGTGGCGATCGCATCATTGCGGTTGGACAAGATGAAAAAGGCGAGATGGAAGATATTGTAGGCCTTCGTCTAACGAAAACAATTTCACGCATCCGCGGAAAACAGGGGACGATTGTTCGGCTCTTAATCGACCCCGTAGATAACAGTGGACGCTTTACCATCAACCTTGTGCGCGATCAAATAAAACTGGTCAATCAGATGGCTTCCGCTCGTTGCATCGAAATCCCCTCTGGACAAGGGAACATTAATTTAGGGGTGATTGAGCTACCTGCATTCTATGGCAAAAACCCCGATGGCACAGGCTCGAGTCCAACCAAAGACGTCGAAGAACTCATTGGTAAATTAAAGAAGTTGAATATTAAAGTTCTGGTGATGGATTTGCGGAAAAATGGAGGCGGATTACTCACTGAAGCCATCGACCTTTCAGGACTCTTTATCAAAAAAGGTTCCGTTTTGCAGGTGCGCGATAGCATGGGACGAATTGAGGACTATCGTGATGAAAATGCTAAAGTAGCTTGGGATGGGCCCCTCATCGTTTTAACATCTAAACTTTCCGCCTCGGCCTCGGAAATTTTTTGTGGAGCACTAAAAGACCATCGTCGAGCAGTCATTGTCGGCGACAGTACAACCCACGGTAAAGGTTCTGTGCAAAATATTATCGAGCTTAAAAGAGCCTTTAAGGACTTCGACCCAAAGTCCGCGGTTAAAATTACTATCCAAAAATGGTATGCGCCAAGCGGTTCATCCATTCAGCTCAAAGGCGTTCCTGCCGATATCATCGTTCCCTCAGTTTACTCCGTCCTCCCTGTTGCCGAATCCGACCTCGAACGACCTTTAGCCTGGGACTCCATTCCCCCTTCTCTTCCAAAATCGGATGACGATGATTCACTTTCATTTAAAATTTCTCCTGACTTAATCCAAATCTTAAAAGCTTCCTCCGAAAAAAGACAAACCGAGCTACCTGAGTTTGTTACTCTTAATCGCACGATTGAATGGACCAAAAGCCGGCAAGTTCGCAAAGAGATTTCCCTCTCCTTACCTCAACGTCGTCAAGAACGGGCCGACGATTTAGCATTCCGCGAGCAAGTTCGCTCAGAGTTAGATAAGCTTGCGGCTCAAAAATACAAAATCATCGAAATCAAATTAGACGCCGCCATCGAACAGGAAAAATTGGAGGACACAGATAAGACTTCCAAGATTAAACGAGCATCGCGTGTTCGCGATCCCATCGAAGATGAAGATTGGCCCGACTACGATATTCAACTCATGGAATCGGTTCGAATTGCGGCAGACTGGGCCAAGTTATCCGAGGCAGCCAAGGCTGGCTCAGCCAGCCAGCCGATGAGCTCAGCTCGTTAAGCTGAGATTACTCATTACGCTCCGATTATAGAGCGCGATACAATCCATGTGGATCATAAATCCACCATGCATCAAAAGGATTCGCTAAAGCAGGAAGCGTAAAGATGGTTCGCCCTTTATCGTCCACCTGACTGCTGATGCCAAAGGTTGCTTCTTGTCCAGCTCGTGCTGGCAGGACAGCGGGGGCAGGAGGAGCGGAAAGAATATCCAAAACTGCCGTTTCTTCCATGCGCTCAACGACCTGATCAATCCATTTCAATTGCTGTGCCTTTTCACCAAAAGCCTGCCAATCACCGGTTGAATCGTTCTCGTACATTTTTTTCACAAACTCCTGCAAGGTGATCCCCATTTTCTTAGCGACAGGCGTTGCCATACGCTCAAACCAAATCGTGGTGAACTCCATCTGTTCTTTTAAAACAGTCATATTACCCTTTAAGTTACTGGAAACTTGGTGATGTAAAATAATTGAATTGGGGTAGCAGAATGAGCGCTCCGCTAAAGTCGCAATAACCGCCGTCATCGATGCGGCATAGGCCTTTACCACGA
>RFOO01000075.1 GCA_009926645.1 bacterium
TCAACGCGGAAATTCCAATAGTATTCGCTGACTTCATCGGCTAGGGTTTTAACCCGGGTCTTCGCACGACGCAGGCGTTTGGTTGAACGGACAATACCCACGTAATCCCACATGGTTCTGCGAAGTTCATCCCAATTATGAGTTAACACAACGCGCTCATCGGGATCACCGACCGAGCCGTCAATCCAAGAGGGAAGGTGGCCATTAGGTCCCGCATGCTTTTTAATCCAATCATCGGCAGCTTGGGCACCATCATGGGCTAAAACGACAGCCTCGAGTAAAGAGTTTGAAGCCAGGCGATTGGCTCCATGCAAACCAGTGCTAGCGACTTCACCGACAGCAAAAAGACCTGGTAAACTGGTTTGACCATGTAAATCGGTCTTCACCCCACCACAGAGATAATGCGCTGCCGGAACGACAGGGATAGGTTCCTGAGTTAAATCAAAACCAGCTTGTTTACAGGTCTGATAAATATGGGGGAAACGCTCTGCCAGATGACCTTTTGCAACTTGGGTCGCATCCAATAAAACATGCGGCGAACCATCTCTCTTCATGACTGAGTCAATCGCTCGCGCAACAATATCACGCGGCGCAAGGTCACCGAGCGGATGAAAATCTTTCATGAAGGGCCGGCCATTCAGATCTTTTAAAATGGCGCCTTCGCCACGCACAGCCTCGGAAATAAGCGCTCTGCCACCATCGGGAGATTTTAATGCGGTGGGGTGAAACTGCACCATTTCCATATCTCTCACTTCAGCACCTGCGCGATAGGCTATCGCAATGCCATCGCCAGTCGCAATGTCAGGGTTGGTGGTAAATTGATAAACCTGACCTAAGCCACCTGTCGCCAAAACCACCGAAGAGGCAGAAAAGGTTTCGACCCGACCAGCCTTGGTATTCAGGACATGAATCCCAACCACCCGATTTTCTTGGGCATGCGCTTGGCATAAACCCATTTTAGCCCGCGTAATAACATCAATGGCAAAATGATACTCGAGAATTTTAACTTTGGGTTGGGCACTAACGGCACGGATAAGAGCAGACTCGATTGCCCGACCTGTCATGTCGCGAGCGTGTAAGATACGACGTTGCGAGTGACCGCCTTCGCGACCGAGATCAGGTTTCCCATCAGGACCATTTTCAAATTTCACACCCCATTGAATTAACTCAGCAACTCGAGCAGGACCCGACTCCACAATGTGTTTCACGACATCCATTTCACAAAGACCATCTCCAGCATTCAGCGTATCTTGAATATGACTTTGAAAATTGTCGGTTCCACTCGTCACACAGGCAATGCCCCCTTGTGCCCAATTAGTATTCGATTCAGTGCTCGTCTTTTTAGTAACAATGGCAACGGAATGACCGCGATTAGCCAAATTTAGGGCAAAACTAAGCCCTCCAATGCCACTTCCGACAATGATTGCGTCAAAATGCGTCGCCATTCCATGAAACCTTAGAGAACTGACGGCTTGGCAACAAGCGGATTTGACTGAAAGAATAGGGTTCTTTTCAATCCCCACCTGTGGAAATTGTTCTCACTATCATTGCCTGCTGGCTTACCATTGGATTTTTTGAACTCTCTGAGATGTCGTTGGTATCGTCCAATCGACGTCGTCTCCATAAGTTAGCCGAGAATGGCAGTAAAGGAGCTCAGAAGGCTCTCGAACTCCTCGCCAATCCGACGAAATTCCTTTCCACGGTTCAAGTGGGTCTAACCTTCGGTGCTATTTTAGCCGCAACGTTTGGCGGTCAACCTCTCGCGGAATTCCTTGCACCCTACCTACAAAAGTTTCCTAGCGAGTTTATTGCCAAAAACGCCGAAGGCGTCGCACGGGCTTGCGTCTCATTCTTTATTGGTTCCCTCACCATTATCTGCGCTGAAATTGTCCCGAAGAAAATAGGACTCTCAAATCCAGAATCAATTGCCACTGCGCTTTCGCGTCCCATGGCTTTCATGGCCTGGGTGGCCTCTCCTTTAGTAGGAGCTCTGAGTGGTGCGGCGAATTTAGTGCTCAAAATTTTTGGCATCACTCGAACCCGAGAGGACATAACCTCCGAAGATGAAATTCGAATGATGGTGGATCAAGGCATGGCCTCAGGAGTTTTGCATGCCTCTGAACACCGCATGGTACATGGTGCACTTTCCATGGACCAAATTACAGCTGAACAACTCATGACTCCCAGTAATCGAGTTGTTTGGCTTAATCTGGACGATCCCGAAGAAATCAATTGGCGAAAAATCGTTGCTTCGGGTCACACATGGTTTCCCGTCTTTCGTGGAACTCCCGACCGCCCACTCGGGGTTGTCTCCGTTAAACGTCTTTGGGCTAATCTCTCATTAACTGGCACAGCTCAAATTAAGGATTTGATAACTGAATCACCCACAGTCTCGCGCCAAACCACAGGCACACAGTTACTCGAACGCTTCCGCAAAGAAAAAATTCACCTCGCACTCGTGCTGGATGACTTTGGACACGTTCGTGGAGTGGTTTCACTGAATGACGTCCTTGAAGCCGTCGTCGGTGAACTACCGACCGAGGGTTCTCCCATTGCTCAACCTAAGCCAGTTCGACGACGCGAAGATGGTAGTTGGATGATTGATGCGATTATTACTCTTGATGACTTCCGAGAAGCGACAGGTATCACTGGAAAATTTCCCGGAGAGGGTACTGGACGTTTTACAACGATTTCTGGATTTATCATGCGCTCACTCGGCCGCATTCCTTACGAAGGCGATTGCATCGAAGCACTCGGATATATCTTCGAGGTAGCAGACATGGATGGTCATCGCTTGGATAAAATCCTGGTTATGCCCAAAGCTAGCAATCGTACCAATAGTCTCTAGAGTCTCACGGGTAAACCAGCAGACTTGAGATGCTCCTTGGCTTGTCGCACGGTAAAGGTGCCAAAGTGAAAGATACTGGCAGCTAAAACGGCGCTGGCTAAGCCCTCTTTTAGCACCTCAGCCAAATGCTCAAGTTTGCCTGCTCCGCCTGAAGCAATAACGGGCAACTCAACCGCCTCCGCCACGGCTCGACAAAGGGGAACATCGTAGCCTGCGGCCGTCCCATCGCAATCCATGCTCGTGAGCAAAATTTCGCCAGCACCGTAACTCTGCGCCACCACAATACATTGACTACCAAATTTGCGTGCAGCCTCTAAAACCAACTCGGGATTCTTCACTGCTGAGGTGTTCAAAGAAACTTTATCCGCCCCCGCATTCAGCATGGTTCGTATATCTTCAATCGATCGTAATCCACCTCCAACGGTTAAAGGCATAAAAACCTGATCCGCGGTACGTTCGACGACATCAACCATGGTTTTTCGCCCATCGCTCGACGCCGTAATATCTAAAAATACTAATTCATCGGCCCCCTGAGCTTCGTAAGCCGCAGCAACGACCACGGGATCCCCAGCATCGCGTAACTCTTGAAACTTTACACCTTTCACAACTCGTCCGTCATGCACATCAAGGCAGGGAATAATGCGGACAGAAAGCATAACACATCTTCAAGGGAAGAGTCTTTCTGTGGCAAAGAAATTTTATTCAAAAACAATGGTCACGGGGCCATCATTCATGAGTTCTACTTGCATATCGGCACCAAAAACACCCGTAGGGATTTTTCGACCAAGGGTTTGAGTCAATTGGTCAACGAAGTAATCGCAGAGTGGCTGGGCAATTTCAGGTCTAGCAGCTTGATGAAAAGAGGGGCGATTGCCTTTCGCAAAATCAGCCAATAAAGTAAACTGACTCACCACCAAAATCTCACCACTAATATCCACGATGCTCGACTGCATTTTACCATCTACATCGGAAAACAGTCGGGCTTTGATGATTTGCTGAGCCATTCGTTTCACCTGTTCTTCAGTATCTCCCTGTGCAATTCCAACCAGTAATAGATAGCCTCGCCGAATTTCCCCAACGACTTGATTGTTCACCGAAACCGAGGCCGAACGAACTCGCTGTAAAACAACTTTCATCTTAAACCAAGGCTTCGAGAATTGTGCGAAGCTTCATTTCAGTCTCCATAGTCTCTGAGGCTGGGTCTGATCCTTCAACAATACCTGCTCCTGCAAAAGCTCGGGCTGTGTTTCCATTGATTTTCGCACAACGTAATGCGACATAGAGCCGACCCGAATCTCCTCCCGACTCAATCCAGCCAACGGCACCTGTATAAAGACCGCGCAAATGTGGTTCAAATCCTGGAATAAAGGGTAGGGCAGTATCTCGTGGTTTACCACCGACGGCAGGGGTGGGATGTAATTCACCAGCAATCTCTAAAAACCGTCGATCCGCTGACATGGATCCCACAATCGGGGTTCGTATATGCATGACATTCCCTAAACGTAAAAGTTCAGGAGGTCGCTTCGTTGCCGCTAAAACCCCAACCATACTCAAACGACGCAAGATAGAGGCGGTAACGGCTTGGTGCTCACGTTGGTCTTTCTCGCTAGACAATAAAGCGTCAGCCAAACGAGCATCCTCGGAAGCGGATTCACCTCGCTTGGTCGTGCCAGCCACTGCTTCTGTACGAATCTCCCCATTTAATAAAAAGAGCAAGGTCTCAGGAGTTGCTCCCAGTAAAGCCCCATCATCTTCGTCCATCAAGAAACTGTGACAATTAGGATTGGCCAAACGCAAACGGTGTAACGTACCAAAAACATTAAAGGGCTCAGAGCGTCGCCAATCAAATGCCCGACATAAAACAATTTTTTCGAAAGCACCTTCGCGAATAAGTTCAGTCGCACGTTTGACCGCCGAAGGGAACCAAGCTCCGCCGACTTCACTTAAAACGGTAGGGGATTGAGCACGTGGACTAGTCTCGGTCAGGCGATACTGGAAGTGCTTAAAGGAATACAAACGGGTCAATAATCTCTCCGCACATCCTGCGGTGGCCGGTTCACATAAGATGACCGTGGTCACGCCTTCCTCCGTAATAACCTGCCAAGACGGCAGGAAGAGACGTGAGTCACTTCCAAAATCAGGCTCGCTGGGATAAAAAGGGAAACTTGCAAGGATACGTGGTTTCCGACCCACAGAAATCAGTGATGCGTTTAGTTTTTTTAACCACAAGTCGGCTTCGAGGAAGCGCTGTTTACCGCGACCATGCCATTGCAACAAAGGACTTCCCGCAGCACTGGCACGACGACGAGAAGGATTTTCAAAATACGCTCGAGGAGCCGACTCATTCAAGGTCTCTAAAACGGCTAAAGGATCGAGTTCAGGTACAAGCAATGAGCAACTGACAAAACCGTTACCCGCAGCCCGCTTTTCGGCGTCCTGCAACTGGGACAGTAGTTGATCCGTGGCAGAAGGTTGCACAAAGGAAAGTGAAACAGAAAACCGTGATTTGTCTAACCAGGTCTAAGGGGATTCAGCCACCGTCTCAATGGGAGGGAATAAAATACACTTTTCTGCTACTTTTAAGCCTGTGCAACGCTGGCTCCACGATAACTGACCCTCATAAAGTCTTGGCGAATCCAAGCCCAATGTGCTCTGAAGTTTAGCACAGGTTTCCGGTAAAACGGGGGTTAAAACAATCGAAACCAAGCGCAACCCCTCAGCCACAAGCGCTAAACAAGAATCCAATCGAGCTTTATCCAAAGGATCCGTCGACTTGGCTAATTTCCAAGGCGCCCGGTTTTCAATGTAGGCATTCATCGCACTGATAAACACCCACAAGGCTTCCAAGGCATGGCTAATCTGACACTCAGCAAAAGAGGCTAAATATTTTTTCTCGGTCTGCATCCACAACTGACGCAAAGATTTTTCGCTCTCCTCATCGGCAGCAGGAGCGGGAACAGTGCCTTGATAATGACGACCCACCATCGTGAGCAATCGATTGACGAGATTTCCTAAATTATGACTAAGGTCGGCTTTATACTTATCCGCAAAAACTTTCTCCGAGAAGTCAGCATCTTGCCCGACCACCATCTCGCGACTGAGATAGTAACGAAAAGCATCGGTACCATAAAGTTTAGCTAAAGC
>RFOO01000076.1 GCA_009926645.1 bacterium
TAAATCCAAAACCAATCTTTGGGCTTGGGGGGCAGGGGTTTGCCTTCGGCTTGGGCTTTTTGCACCTCGGTGTTCCAAGCGGCAATCTCCGCTTCGTATTTTTCCTGTCTCTTTTCGTAGTTTAAATTTTTGAAATCATTCTGCGCACGAATGAGGTTATCGCGAATGGCGGGGTCGTTCATCTGTGCTTCAGTGCGCATCCAATATTCGATGCCAGTGCCGCCCACGGAACTGTTGATGATGCCGATTGGTACGCCGAGTTTTTGATGCAACTCACGCGCCATGAAGTAGAGAGCCCCTGAAAATGAACTTACTGTTTCGGGTGAACAAGGAGTCCATTTACCCGTGCTATCGAGTCGAGCCTCGCTGGCCGTGCTCGACCACTCATGAAATTCGCGAATGAGAGGGTACTTGGCGTTGGCTTTTTCAACCTCGGGATCGAGGCATTTGTTTACCGTTAACGCCATGTTGGACTGACCTGAACCCAGCCAGACTTCGCCGACGAGGATATCGTTGATTTCGACCCAGCGTTGTTTTTTGCAAACGGGTTGATCGCTTCCGTAAACCAGCATTTTCCGTGGCTCGGAACTCGCTGCCATTGGTTGGAGGACAGCATACCAAGCACCTTGATTGTTGCATTGGGTGGAAACTTTCTGTCCGGCAAATTCGACCGTCACCCACTCGCCGGGATTACCCCAGCCCCAGACCGTGACGAATTTGTCGCGTTGCAAGACCATGTGATCCGAAAACAGCTGGGCCATGCGGAATTCCGCTGCCGAGAGGGCGGTGATACCAAGAAACAAAAGAAGGACTGTAATTCTGCGAATCATGAGACCGGTAACGGCCAAGAAAGCATTCTTTTTACAGCCGTTCCTCTAATAACACCCAAAATCCCCCATTGTTCCCAAAAAGTAAAATAAAGGGGTCAGACACCCTTAGTGGTGTCTGACCCCATTAAGGGTGTCTGACCCCTTTATTTGCACCCTGCCTCTTGTTTCTACCTAGATTCCTTTTCCCACTGCCTTTGGGTAGGGACGTCACTCCGTGACGTCCGTTCGCGGACGGATGTAATAGGGTAGATGAAGATTAGAACGGACGCCAGCGGAGTGGCGTCCCTACCTCCCCCGTCACTTTTGCACCTTTCCACCTTTGCACTTTTGCACGGACGCCAACGGAATGGCGTCCCCACCCGGATTAATTCCCTCCATCCGTTCGGAAGGGGGAGGCGGGTAAGCCAGCGCCGTTTACCAAATTACACTCGGGCACTTCACTCCAAGCATAACGGACGGCGACAGGGTTTTTGATATCGGGAGAATAGACGATGACTTTGTCGTTCTCAATGGTTGCCTGAGCAGGCACAAAATTTTGGTCAGGACCAGCAATGGTAAAGCCTTTTAACTGTCCATCGCGAGCGCGTAGACCGGAAGCGTGGCGGAATGACACGATTACTTTATCGCCTTGGATTTCACTGCTCTGAGGAAGAGGTCCCGAAGTTTCAGCGACATCTTTACCGTAAACTTCACCTAAGGCCCAGAGAGCGAAGCGCTGACCGATCACTTGTTTATTTTGTGGGTGAATATTATTTTCTTCGCCGACATCGATGGCGACGACCATTCCCGTTTTAGGTACGACTAAAGCTTTGAGCATCGACTCGCGCATGTATTGCCAGCCTTCGCCCATATTGGCTTTAAAACCAGGCAGCTGAACCCACGCAAAAGGCAGTTCTTCGCCCCAGCGTTTGCGCCAATCATAAATGAGAGTCGAAAGTTGTTTTGTGTAGAGCCATGGGCGTTTACCCCAAGCATTGGCTTCACCTTGATACCAGAGTACTCCGCGAATGGTGTAAGGAATGAGAGGGTTAATCTTGCCATTAAACAAGCCGCAGGGTGGTCCTTTGATCTCTAAATCATAAGCGGCATCGTAGGGTTTATGTGGCGAGGGTTTACCTTCGGCTTTGGCTTTCTCATCGGCGACATACCAAGCTTTCAATTCCTCTAAAAACTTTTTTCTGCTTTCTTCCGAAGTCACTTCTTTGCCGTATTGAACGAGTGCTTCGTAGTGTTGCTTGAGAAAATCGTCGCTGTGTTGGGCTTCAAGAGACATCCACGACTCGATTTTCGTTCCGCCTTGAGAGCTATTGATTAAACCAATCGGCACATTGAGTTCTTTGTGCAGTTGTCGGCCCATGAAATAAAGCGTGCCGGAAAAGTAACCCACGGTTTTGGGGGAGCAGGCAATCCAGTTGCCTTTGCCATTCGCTTGTGGGTCGTTCTGGTGTTTTGAATGCTCGAAGAAAAAGCGAATATTGGGATAGTTGGCATTCGCGACTTCTTCCTTGGCGTTGAGACAGTAATCGACGCCGAGTTCCATGTTCGATTGACCCGAGCCCAGCCAGACTTCGCCAACGAGAACATCTTTAATTTCGATGCTTCGTGGCTTAGAAGCGTCAGCAGCTGAATTGCTTCCCGAAATCTTAATGACCCGAGACTCAAAAGAAGCGGGCATCGGGCTGAGGTAGAGCAACCACTTGCCGTCGGGTCCTGCAACCGTGGTGTTTTTCTGATCCGCAAATTCGACCGTCACCGTTTCGCCAGCGTTAGCCCAACCCCAAACCGCGACAGGCTTTTCGCGCTGCAAGACCATGTGGTCAGTAAAAACATAAGAAATCGATAAATCAGCTGCCGTGAGTGCTGACCCGCAGAGGGTGGCAACGAGAAGGGCGAGTTTCTTAATCATAAAAGGTATTACAGGCAGTGATGCGTAGAGATTATGGCTGTGCTTGGTTAATTTTGCCTAAGTCAGCCTTACTTGGTGTTTATTGTGCAAAAAATGAAAAAAAATTGAGTTAAAACAAGCAAAAAGGGGAGGGTAGGGACGCCGTAGTTAGTGGACTGGTGGGCGAGTGGACTAGTGGGCGTGGGATGTAGAAACAAGAGGCAGTGCAAATGTGCAAAGGTGCAAAAGTGCAAAGGTGGATGCGGCTTAAGGCCGCGAGGGATTAGGGGTCCTAAATTTCAACGAGGGTGCCGTGGCGGACGTGAATAAGGATGCAGCGAATATTTTCATGAGGAATACCGCAAAGCTCAGCTACGCTGATGCGATAAAGCGCCATTTGTCCTGCATAAATTTCTCTTAACTCCGCCTCGTCACAATCATTGGTCTTATAATCAATAATCACAGCCTCTTTCCCAGGTACGATGTGAACGCGATCAAAGACGGCATCAATCATCTTACCTTCATGAATCAGAGCCGCTTTCTGCTCACGCCAGACCACGGTTTCGGGACTTCTCTTATCGAGCAAATTAGCAACCGCAGGCGAGGCGACGCATTGGGTAATGAGTTTTACCGCTAAAGCATAAAGGGGGTCATGTTTCTTCTTTGCCGCTTTGGCTTTAATTTCTTTCAAGAACTCAGTCGTGTCGGTGGTGTGACATTCAAAAAGGCTGTGGACGAGCGACCCGAGGGCTTTGCCGCTCAACTTATCAACCCCAGGTTTCCACGAAAATGATTTTTCATCTCCTGACTGGGAAGGACGTAATTTTTCAATCTGAGCTATGGGATTGAATCGCACCACGGGTAAGCTCGGCGTCTCAGCCAACTTTAAACGTTTTTCTTTTTCCTGCTCCTCTTGCAGGCGGTCTTCAATCCATGTTTCTGTATTCATCGGTGAAGCCCAGATTAACTCGGCCTCCCAAGTATTTGGGAAATTCATCGAACGTCTTTCCTGACCGCTTAAAGTCGATTCTAGTAAGCAAGCAAAGTCGTGTTTCCCGAGGTTTTTATCGAAATCGAGTTTATCCTCACTGATGGTTCGACTCATCATTACCAATCGGTGTTTTGCACGGGTCATTCCCACGTAGAGTCGACACAAACTGCCGTAAGCATTTTCTGCTTTCGCACGGGCACTGGCTTCTGCGAGCTCGCGATGCAGCAGGCAAACTTCATCACCCGGATTGGCTAAGAGCCATTGCGGTGTGAAATTGTCCTCTGACACTTGTTTAAAAAGTAAATCACTGGCACGCAGGGCGGAGATTTTTTGTCGATCATCGTTCAGGCAGGGTAGGTAAACGATGTCATACTCCAATCCCTTCGAACGGTGAATGGTGATGACTTGGACCGTTTGTCGATCGGCGCTATCGCGTGATTCGGTGGTCTCAATAAAATGGGCAAAGTCAGCCAAGTGGCGTTCACCTTTATTATCATAACTCACCGCTAAGGCGCGCAGTTGATTCAGGCGTTTGCGCAGGAAAGAGTGATTAACCTCGGCAGAAATCAATTGAATCAACTCATTGATGAGACCCTCGGCTCCCTTTTCACTAAACCATTGGGCAATTTTTTGGCATGCTTCACTCCATCCGCCTAACGATTGGATGATGTGTTTGGAGGCGGGTGATATTTCAGCTGTGCCTCGGGCCAAACCATTATCGGGATGGATAGTGGATTGGATGAGGGCGAGGATGCCCGCCGTTACTGGGTTATCATTGATAACGGTGGATTTGGATTCATCGGTCGCCTCAATTCCATTTTGCCGTAAAACCTCTGTTATCTTTGCTGCGATGGTATTTTTGGAAACCAAGATAGCGCAGGTGATGCCCGACTGTAATCGTTGGCTGCCATTGATTTTTTCGGTCAATAGCCCTGGTGTTGCTTTCAAGTGTTCGGCTATCCAGATGGATTCAGCTTCAAGCTCAGTGATTTCGCTGTCTTTAGGTTTTTGTAAACGTACCCACAGGGACTCGCCTTTCTTTTGTGAGACCGCTTTTTGTTCTTGGAAATTTTGACTCCACGCCGTGGCGGCAAGTTCAGAGTAAAACCGACCCAGCTGACGTTCATCGTGTTTATCGAGTACGGCATTGACCATCGCTAATACCGCTGGAGAGCAACGGAAGGTCTCATTTAAGGGAATCGACAAACCATTGCGCTTAATCGCCTCATTGAGGTTATTGAGTAATTTGCGATTTCCCGAGCGCCATTCGTACAGACTTTGTTTCAGGTCACCGACGACAAACACACTGCGATCTTCGGGTGCGTTGGCGACGATTTCATCGATATTGCGACGCAGGACTTCGTATTGTAATGTGCTGGTGTCTTGAAATTCATCGAGCAGCCAATGTTTGATTGAGCAATCGAGACGAAACTCCATTTCTTCGCGTTGCAGTGGTTCGGCTTTGGTCAGAAGCGTCACATAATCGCTAAAGCCCAGTAAACCCAGACGGCGAATTTCGGCGTCATAGGTTTTTTCATACAACGCCAAGCATTGATAGAGCGCCTGGGTCTGTTTCGAACGTGCATTGATTAATCTATCCACCGCTCTGAAAACGAGCTCGCGAATCGCGCGAGCTACCTCGGCGCTGACTTCTCGATCTTTATTATAATACTCATACGATGAAATTTGGCCTTCGGGGGTTCTTAAAATGGTATCAAAGAATTCAACGACATCTTTGACATCTGCGTTTGTGACGCTGTCTGACTTCGATAGAGAAATCAGGGTTTCAAATTTTTGGGGTGGGGCGGGTGTTTTGCCGCCTTTTTTCGAAGGCGTAAGATTGTCCAGGTAGGCTTGAATCAAACGAAGATTTGCTTCGACATCGACTTTCTTGGCGTACCCTTGCCAGCAGGGTTTGCTTTGGCTGAAGATGCGTTGGGCATTTCCCCAAATCGCTTCATCATCGGCCATGATGAAAAGCCCATGGTAGTCTTTGACCATTTTCGCCAAGGACTCCATCGGATTGGTTACATCATCTTTATCTTTATACTCACGTAGGTTGTTGAAGAGGGTCTCTGCGTTGTCCCGATTCTGCATCACCTGTTGCAAGACTCTGATGCGGATGTCATCGGCTTCTTGGTCGGGAATGGTTTTGGCACTTCCGTTGTTCAGTCCTACCTCGAGGGGGAAATGATTGACCAGTTTAGCGAAGAAACTGTCGAGCGTGCCCATCGTCACTCGGTT
>RFOO01000077.1 GCA_009926645.1 bacterium
CATGGCAAAGAGGGGTAGACTGATACCGTTTAAGCCGAAGCTGAAACCCCATGGTCCAGTGAAGCGAAGTTTTAATGGAGAACCAAAAGCCTCAGATGAAGGAAGGAATAGCCACACTGCTATTGCGGCGGGGAGGGCGAATCCTAAGAAGGCGAAGCCAGAGGAAAAGCTTCGGGGTAGCGTTTTACCAGCGAGGAGAATCAGTCCCACGATGAGTGGCGTAAATATAGCCACCAGCAAGAGAGTAGGATTAAATTGGCTAAAGGTTTCCATGAATTAGCGAGCGAGTAAGAACCAGATGATTAAAAGAGTTCCGAGGGTAATCCAGAGGGCATACCCACGAGCCTGACCGCGATGAAAAGTGCGTGAAGTAAGTTGTCCAATAGCCGCCGTAAATCCTCCAGCAATCCAACGAACCGCCAGGCCATTGATGACTAAGAGATCGAGGAAAGCGATGAATTCGGCTAGGCGACGTTGGATATGGTTAATATACCAACCATAGGCGTGGTCGAAATAACGATACTCGAGAAGTTTGTAGGTTTGGGGGGAGAAAACTTGTAAACTATCACGTCCCGGGAAAATGGCGTAGAATTTCAAGCTACCTAACAAACCAAAAGTGAGGGCGAAAATTCCTACCCAGGTCGACGGAGCGCTTAAATGAAAAGCCATTTCCTGAAGAGGTTTTTCAATAACTTGTCGGGAAGAGGCTGGTATCATGGCGTCAGCTGCAAACCCAGCGGCAATCGCATACCCTAAGCCGAGAATAATAATCGGCGTTGTCATGGTCCAAGGAGACTCGTGGGCTTGTTCAGCGTTCTTGGATTGGGGTTGTCCGAGGAAAACTAAACGCAACATACGCCCGCTGTAGATACAAGTCGCCAAGGCAGCGAGGGCGAGAAAAGTAAAGATAGCGTAATGGTGTTGGTGCCAAGCTGCTTCAATGATGGCATCTTTAGAGTACCAACCCGCGAAGAATGGCACGGCGCAATTGGAGAGAGTCGCTGCAATAAATGTCGCTGCAGTGATGGGCATTTTCTTAAGAAGTCCGCCCATCTTGAGCATGTCTTGTTCGTGGTGACATCCGTGGATAACAGATCCAGCACCTAAAAACAGAGTCGCTTTAAAGAATGCATGCATTGCCATATGCAAGACCGCTAACTCAGGATGACCAAGACCGAGAGCGCAGCCCATGATTCCTAAGTGCGCGAGAGTTGAGTAAGCCAGAGACTTCTTGATGTCGGTTTGAGCGAGGGCACAGAGTCCCGCGAGTGCAGCCATGCCTGCACCCGAAACCGCCATCCATTGCAAGACTTCAGGTGCGAGAAGGAAGCTCACCCTGGCCATGAAATAAACGCCAGCGGCGACCATCGTGGCGGCGTGAATTAATGCTGAAACGGGTGTGGGTCCTGCCATGGCATCGGTTAACCAGACATGGAGAGGGAATTGTGCTGATTTGCCTAAGAAACCGCACATTAAAAGAAGTCCAACAATGATGGGAACGCCTTGGAAGGTGGAGACGGAGGCTAAAGCTTCAAAATTGAGCGTGCCGTAATGGTGGAGACAAAAAGCGATACCGAGAATAAAACCTAAGTCACCGACACGGTTGGTGATAAAAGCTTTTTTAGAAGCAGCTGCAGCAAAGTCTTTGTCGAAATAATGAGCAATCAACATGTAGGAACTAAATCCAACCAGTTCCCAGAAGATGAAAGTCATCAATAAATTGTCGGCGAGAACGATGCCGAGAATCGAGAACATGAAGATGGAAAGTCCGCCAAAGAATCTCCCGCGAGCTTCGTCCTCCTGCATGTATCCAATCGAGAAGAGATGAATCCAGGCTGCGACAAAGGTCACCACGAACAACATCAAGCGAGCGTTGGCATCGAGAAGATAACCAAAGCCCAAAGAGATTTCTCCCAATTTTGCTAAATCGTGATGCCAGCCTATTTTACCATCGGTTGTTAGCAGTAGATTTAAGGCTAAGCCAGCGATGCTGAAAGCCGTAGCCGTTGAAAGCCAAGCGGCGATTGATCCTTGGCGACGCAGGAAAAAGGCAATGCAGGTAGCACTGACCAGCGGCAGGAAAAGAATCCAGTGAAGTGATTGGATAGGGTCCATCGAAAATTAGTCGCAGAGAGTGTTTAGTTCGTTGGATTGCACGGTTTTTTGCTGGCGGAATAGGGCTACAATTAGTGCCAAACCCACAGCTACTTCGGCCGCTGCTACTGTGATGATAAAGAAAACAAAAACGGCACCATCCATCGTTTGGTTAAAACGAGAAAAAGCAACGAGAGCTAACGTCGCAGCGGTCAGCATGAGTTCGAGGCACATGTAAACCACGAGTAAATTGCGGCGGACGAGAACTCCAGTGAGGCCGATGACAAAAAGTAAACCAGCGAGAAGTAAATGATGAGCGAGAGTCGTGTTTTCCATGGTTGGACGAATTAGGGCACTTCGTTTTTAGGTTCTTTGCTTAAGGAGACGACGCCCACTAAAGCGACGAGAAGAAGGAACCCCGAAATTTGAAGTGGTAGTAAATATTTAGTGTAGAGTAAGCGCCCAAAAGATTTAGCGGAGGTGGTAAACTCTCCAGGGTTGGCTGACAGTTCGGGGGGTGTTGCTCCAGCCGCTGTGTGGGGGAGAGCTCCCGACCAAAGAAAGAGCCAAAAAACTCCAGCGGCTAAAAAGAAGAAAATCGCTAAACCTAGAGTCGCTTGTTTCCAGGGGTATGCGGTAGAGGACTCTCCACTGTCGGAGAGCAACATGATGATAAAGAGAAAGAGAACCATCACGGCGCCGGCATAAACCAGTACCTGTAGCACTCCGAGAAAGTAAGCATCGAGCAAGAAGAAGTCCGCGGCGACGCCCACGAGGGTTAGAATCATTCCCATGGCAGAAGTCACCGCATTGCGACTGAGAACCAAGAGGGAAGCGGCACCGAGAGTCAGTGCAGCAAAGAATATAAACAAGCCATCTGGCATGATGGGCAAGGTAGGAGAGGGGGGAATATTGGAAAGGAGAAAACGACCTAAAATGTCATTCTGAATAACTTTTCACCCGATTGCTTAGATGGGCTTATTCTTTATCACCCATCTGCACCTATCGGGGGTGCTTAGGCCTTGGGCAGGTGCCTTTTCATCATACACTGGGCGTAACTCTCTATTACTTTACCTTCATCGAAATAGGTCGACCAATCTGGGAAAAAGGCATCAGCCATTGGCTCGGCATCGACATGGGTGATTAGTAACTCAGAGCACCAGGGTAGGGCTTCTTGGTAAAGGGCTGCCCCACCAGCGAGAAAAAGTGTTTTGTCGGGTGCCAGTTGCCAGCACTCTTCCCAATTACTTGCCGTCAGAACTTGAGGAGCAGAAAAGCCTGAGCGACTTAAAACAATCGTGGTTCGTCCGGGGAGCGGTCGACCGATGGACTCGTAGGTTTTTCGACCCATCACTAACGCTTGCCCCATCGTCGTGCGTTTAAAAAACGCAAAGTCCTCAGGAATATGCCAAGGAAGTTTATTTTGAATGCCAATTCCGCGATTACGGGCAACCGCTGCAATGGCAATGAGGGGTCGGGCGGGACGCACGAAGTTAAATGGCGACAGGTGCTTTAATGGCCGGATGCGGGTCGTATCCTTCAAGGGTGATATCTTCGTATTTGAAAGCAAAGAGATCAGTCACGGCAGGATTTAAAATCAAACGCGGCAAGGGACGTGGTTCACGCGAACATTGTAAATCGACTTGCTCGAGGTGATTTAAATAAATGTGGGCATCTCCGAAAGTATGAACGAAATGCCCAGGTTTAAGTCCAGTGACTTGGGCAATCATGTGCGTGAGGAGAGAGTAACTGGCGATATTGAAAGGGACGCCTAAAAATAAATCAGCACTTCGCTGGTAGAGTTGGCAACTGAGGCGATGATCGGTCGAGACGTGAAATTGAAAGAGTGTATGACAAGGGGGCAGGGCAACTTGGTCGGCTTCTAAGGGATTCCAACCAGTGACGATATGTCTTCGACTGGAAGGATTCTTTTTGAGTTGTTCCAAGAGATTTTTAATTTGGTCGACTCCATCAGCACGATAACTTCCATCAGGATTTTTTGTTGCGCCAAATCGTCTCCATTGGTGTCCGTAAACAGGACCGAGTTCCCCAGCGGCCCGACCAAATTTCGCACATTGTTCAGCGGTGGCCCATTCATCCCAAATCGTTACGCCTCGCTCGGTGAGCCATTGGTTGTCAGTTCTTCCAGATAGAAACCAAAGCAACTCTTGGATGATTGAACGGGTATGGACTTTTTTGGTGGTAACCAGAGGAAATCCTTCAGCTAAATCAAATCGCAGTTGGGCACCGAAAATTCCGATAGTGCCCACTCCCGTGCGGTCTTTGCGAACTTCTCCGGTTTGCCGAACATGGCGGAGTAGGTCGAGATAAGCCTTCATGGCTTCTGGTTATTCCCTAGAATGCGGGTTCGGCAATCCGGAAAGGCGATAAAACGGAAACCTTTCGCCCTTGCCAGCCCGCCCCCCTGTGGACACCCCTTAAGGGAGTCATTATGAGTGATAAGCCCGATTTAAATGCCATCTCCCACGACCTGCATGCGGTTCGTCTGGAGAAACTTGCCCAACTTCGTGCCACTGGGGAGGACCCCTATCGCGGAGAATGGCCACAAACTCATGTTTCTCAGGACTGCGCTAAACTTTTGCCCGAGGGTGTTGAGGAAGGTCCTGAAGTTTCCGTCGCTGGTCGGGTGGTTGCGGTTCGCGTCATGGGAAAGGCAAGTTTTGTGAAGATTCTGGATCGGGGAGGGGTGCAGCAATGTTACTTCACGCGGGATGCACTGACCGATCGCTACGATACGCATTTTAAGAAATTAGTCGACCTCGGTGATTTTGTAGGAGTGCGCGGTAAACTTTTTCGTACCAAGACTGGAGAGGTAACCGTGCGGGCTGCTGACTATCAACTGCTCGCCAAAGCTCTACGTCCCTTGCCTGAAAAGTGGGCTGGACTTACCGATGCTGAAAAAATTTACCGTCAGCGCTATTTAGATTTAATCGTTAACGAGGACTCTCGTCGTCGCCTGATGATTCGCAGTCGAGTGGTTGAATCGATTCGCAAGTTTTTCTGGAGTCGTCAATTTGTTGAAGTAGAAACCCCGGTTTTACATACGATTGCTGGGGGTGCGGCTGCGCGTCCCTTTGAAACCCACTCGAATGCTCTCGATTGTGATTTTTATTTGCGTATCGCACTAGAGTTACACCTCAAGCGTTGCTTAGTCGGAGGAATGGATCGTGTTTTCGAAATCGGTCGAGTCTTCCGTAATGAAGGTGTTTCGGTGAAACATAGTCCTGAATTTACAATGCTTGAGGCTTATCAAGCTTACTCGGATTACCGCGGAATGATGGAGTTGGTTCGTTCTTTAATTCAGACTGTATGTCGTGAAGTATTGGGATCGACCACCGTTACTCGCCACGATGGCGTCGCGATTGAATTGGGCGGCAACTGGCGTGAAGTGAAGTATAAGGATTTGATTATCGAAAAAACGGGTGACTCTCAGTGGTTCTCGCGAACCAAAGAAGAGAAAATTGCTGCCTGCAAAAAGATGGATTTACACGAACCGCGTTCGGACTGGGAAGATTATGAAGTAACCAACGAAGTTTTTGGTAAACTAATTGAGCCTACACTCATTCAGCCGACTTTCGTTACGCATATTCCTAAAGAACTCTGTCCTCTGGCTAAAGTGACGGTGGGTGATGAAAGCACCATCGATGTTTTTGAGCTGTGTATCAATGGACAAGAAATCGCTCCTGCTTATTCGGAGCAGAATGACCCTGGGGTGCAGCGAAAGATGCTGGAAATTCAAGCGGGCGCTGAGCAACACAAGATTGATGAAGATTTCTTGCTCGCTCTCGAGCATGGGATGCCTCCTGCAGGTGGTTTAGGTAT
>RFOO01000078.1 GCA_009926645.1 bacterium
GCTAGCGAAATCTGCTATTCTGGCCGTGCTCATTGCCGTAGCCCCTTTCACGGGCGAGTTACGTGCTCAAACGAGGCCTGCGGCGACCAAGCCAGCAGAAAAAGTAGACCCCATCACGGCACTGTTCATCAGCGCCATGGAGGCGATGGACAAAAAAGATTATGATGGAGCCTTAAAACTTTTAGAAGAGGTCGAGAAGAAACTCATTAATCCACCGGCGGGAATCTTGGCTGCAGTAGATTTCAAAAAAGCTAGCTGCCATTTTCTCAAAAAAGACTGGGTAAAAGCGGAGTACCTCTTTAACCAATTTTTAACAAAATACCCCAAAGGAACCGAGGATATCCTCGAGCCAAACGACAATAAAGTCGGAGTCGCTA
This sequence comes from bacterium, assembly GCA_009926645.1. GTDB lineage: Bacteria > Verrucomicrobiota > Verrucomicrobiia > Opitutales > UBA953 > UBA953. The sequence continues at coordinate 378 of RFOO01000078.1, forward strand.
AGTTAACCTTGGTCGAAATTTACCTCAATCAATCTAAGTGGCCCGAAGCGTTGAAACTTTGTGCCGAACTGCGCACCAGCCCTTCCATTCAACCTAAAGATCGCGTCGCCGCCTATACGCTTTCTGCCAAGATTATCATTGAACAATCGAAGACGGGTGGAGCAGACATTCGCAAGAAAGCGCTAGAACAGGCCGCTGAATTGCTCAAGAAAGCCATCGGGTCAGGCATTAGCACCCCCGAAGGCCGTGAAGCAGGGATGCAGTTAGTCGAAGTTTATATCAAATTAGATTTAGTGAAAGAGGCAGAACAGTTGAAATCAGAAATCGATGCAAAGAGTTCCGGTTCTCCAACGGACATTGTTCGTTCTAATTTCCAAAAAATCTCTATCGGTGACGCACGTTTCGATGCTGGCCAAAACTCAGGTGGCGATGAGAAAATCACTCTCTTGCGCCAAGCTCTCGCCAATTATCAAGGGGTTTTACGTCGAGCAACGATTGCACGCTCCGTCAGCAAAGCCGTAGAAATCAAAAGCGAAGAAGTCGAAAAACTCGAAGCCTCCTTGCCCAATCCTAATGACGAGGCCAAAGCTCGCATCGAAGCGGCTAAAAATGAATTGGCGGAATTTAAGCGTATTCGAGATAATTTTAATGAGGATAAATACTACGATGCCCTACTCTCTTATCGCATCGGCCTATGCTTATTAGAACTCAAAATGCCATGGGAAGCCTATGTCGCCTTCCAGGATATTTTTGATAATTCACCCAACTTCGACAAGGCCTCTAGTGCCTATTATTACTACATCCTCGCCCTTCGGGATATTGGGCGAAACAGCGAAGCTCAGCAAAAGTGTAAAGAGTTTCTGAAAAAGTATCCCGATTCAGATGAAGTGTCCAATGTCGCACTCATTCTCGGCTCAATCTCCCAAGAGCGCGAAGAGTACGACGAAGCGATTGCTCACTACAACTGGATCAAAACCAACGTAAAAAATATCGATGAAACCACCAAGGAAGACATCGATTTCCGAATCGCACTATGCTACTTCTCTTCCGTTGAATGGAAAAAAGCCCAAGTGGCTATCGATGAGTTTTTAAACAAATACCCCAAGACCGTTGCCAAAGAACAGGCCGTTTACATGCGTGCCCTTTGCTGGTTCTTCCAGGGCCGCTATAAAGAAACGAAGGAGGCTTTCGATGTCTACCAAAAGGCTTACCCACAAGGTGAGTTCTTACCTGATGTACGTTATCGACAAGGCATCATTAAATTTGGCTTAAATCCTCCCGAAATCGACGAAGTTAAGAAAATCTGCCGCGATTGGCTCCGGGATTACGGAAACGAATCACACAATGAAGCGATTATCAATCAGATCCCTGAAATCCACACCTTGATTGGTGACTGTGATGCTCGCCTCGCTTCCGATTTAGATCCTGCCATCAAAAAAGCGGATGAGGACATGAGAACAAACGCCGCTCCTGCAGACAAAGCTCGCTTTAAGGCACAAAAAGAAGCTCTGGAAAAACAGAAAGAAGTTCATGTCAAAAACGGCATCGATGCCTACATCGCTGCCGCTAAGACTGCTCGTACGAATACCAATGCTCTAGAGTTCGTTTTACGCGAATTAGGTAAACTCCTTCCCGGTCGGGGTGAAAACGCACGGATGCGGGACTTGTATCAAGAAATCTACGATTGGAATCATAATGATCCCAAAGCGATGAGCTATCTCTACGAGGTCATCAAAGCAACGGAGAGAATGGGTGATAAACCCGAATTTGCTCAACGCACCGAGGCAGTGCAGAAGAAGTTTAGTACTCAGCTACAAGCTGCCCGAAAAAATGTTGATGATATCGTAAGAGCCGAAGGCGCCACAAATCAAGCTGCTCTCGACAATGCAAAAAAAGCCGTAGCAATCTTATCCGATCAACTCGCTGCGGAACTCGCTGTCGTTGAAAAAGACCGTCAAGCCAGCATCGCTGCCGCTAAAACGGAAGCACTGGGAATTCTCTCCAAAGCGGTTGCTGAATCCATTAACGATCGCCGCCAAGAGGGCTCCGAAAAACTTATTTTATTCCTAGCGGAAAAGCTCGCCCGCAAGGTGAAGCGCCTAAAGCCTGGAGCAAAGGCTGACCCCAATGCTTACACCGCTGCGAAAGCAGAAGAGGAGTTGATTCAATTGTTACAACTAGAACAAAACAAAGATTCACTCATCGCCCAAGCTCGGGGCTATTTTGCAAGGGCTCAGCTCGCAACCTTCTTGCGCGACTCGAAGACCGCCGACCTCTATTTCAAGAAGATTTATAATAACTATCGAGCCGAAGAATTGAGTTCGACTCTCATCGCGATTGTCGGCGACCAACTCTTGGCTAATAACGAAATGGCCAAGGCCGAGCAGTTCTTCCAATACATCCTCGATCACCATCGCTCTTCCGAATACGCCGATTATGGTTTCGCTGGTTTAGCTGAAGTTAAATTCAGTCAAAAGAAATACAAAGAAGCCATCGATCTCTGCCAAGAGGCAATCGATAACAATATTCTGATGTCTAAAGAAAAGGAACTTCGTTTCACGATGGCAAAAAGCCTAGCCGAAATGCGAAAGTTTGAAGAAGCGAAGAAAATCTTTGATGAAATCGCCAAAACCAAAGAATGGCGTGGTGAAACGACCGCAGGATGTCTCTATTGGCTTGGCTTGATGGAAGAAAGACAGGGACGCAATGCCGAGGCGGTTGCCTATTATCGACGCTGCTACCAAACATGGAAAAAATTCTCCGATTGGTCGGCTAAGTCCTATTTAGCGACAGCCAAAATCCTCGCTAATAAGCTCGCACAACGGGCCGATGCTAAATTGCTGATTCAAGAAATGCTCAGTAAAGATAAGATTAAAGACACTCCTGAAGCGGCCGAAGCTCGCCAACTCCTTAACACTCTCTAAGACCATGCGTTCAGTCTTTCTCTCCCTCTCCGCCCTGCTCATCGCCGCTTCAGCCTCTGGGCAAACCCTCTTTTTTAAGGGCAATGAAAAATGGGAAATCAATGACCCATTTAAGTTGGACAACTCAATACCTCCCAAACCCGTTCGTGATCCCAATAAGGCCACGATTAATTTAGTGAAAGGCACCGTCGAAAAGTCCTCAATGCAAGGAGGCGTGGCTGTCGTAAACACCAAGAAACTCTCCGACGTAGAAAAAATCGTCTGGCCTCAGTTCGATCGAATCACCGATGCACAAAATTTCGTCACTCGGGGCGAGCCAGGCAAGGCCCTCGATAGCATCGAGCCCGTTTTAGTGTTTTTTGACCCCTTAAAGAAAGTTCCTGGCAATCTTTGGCTTAAATCGGCTCTCATCAAACTCGATGCCTTGGACCGTTTAGAAAACGATGCAGCTACCACCAAGTATCTCGATACCCTTGAACGCTCCGAAGAAGCTTCAAACCCCGAGTTAAATCAAAAAATCAAACTCGCCCGTTTAACGCTTCGCGCTCGCAAAGGAGACAATGACGCAGTCATTAAGGATGCGACAGATTTAATCGCCAAATCGGATGACCTCGATGTCCTCGCTCGCCTACACCTCGTTAAAGGCGATGCTCTACTGGCGACCAAAAAATACGAAGCCGCGATGAACACCTATTTACGCGTGCCTGTTTTCTATGGTTCCCAAACCGATCATATGCCCAAAGCTCTTCTCGGTGCAGCTCGCAGTTTTCGTGGCATGGACACCCCCGCTGCACGAGAACAAAAACTCGGCGAAGTTTCCAATCGTTACCTCAAGAACCTAATCTCCACTTACCCTCTCTCCAAAGAAGCAGAAATTGCTAAAACGATGCTGACCAAGGAGGATCGTTCAGAGGTGGAAGCCGATGAGACCGTCAAAACCCCCGATGGTTCGCCTCAACCTGAACCCGAAAAAACACCCCAGACGATTAATCATTAAGAGTCCTTGCTCCTTTCCCAAACCTAATCTATTAAAATCATCTCACGTAACCTATGAAAAAATTCCGCATCCCATTCCTGACCACTCTGCTCTTCGGAATGACGACCGTTGTCGCTCACGCTGCTGAAGGTGTTAAAGAAAAAACCTTAATGGATTTATTCCATGAAGGTGGTTGGGTTATGTATCCGATTACAGTTTGCTCAGTTGGTATGATTTGGCTTATTGTGGATGGAGTTCTTCGCACCAGCGCCAAAAAACTCTATCCTGCTAATCACGTGCTTCAACTCCGTGAACTTTTCAAACAAGGTGACTACGTGGGTGCTTTCAATTTCACCAAAGCTGCGCCCTCCCCTATCACCGATGTCGTTAAAGCTGGTCTAGGTCTTGCTGCAGACGGTAAGGTTATGACTGAGGAAGCAATCATCTCTGAAATCACACGTATTCAAGGTGATTTAATGAACCGTGCCTCTTGGCTGTCCGTTATCGGAGTTTGTACCCCGATGATTGGTCTGACGGGAACGGTTACTGGAATGATGAAAGCCTTTGATAAACTTGGTTCCTCTGGCGTTGGCGACCCCTCGCAATTAGCTGGCGCTATCGGCGAAGTTCTAGTGGCTACCGCTTCGGGTCTCTTCATCGCAATTCCTGCCTTTATGGCTTATTATTTGTTCCGCGGTCGTATCTCCAAAGGCATTCACGATATCCAAGAAATTACTAGTGGCCTCTTCCGTGCCTTCCCTTACGATGAAGTGGCTGGACGCAACATCGGTGACTTAGAAATCTACGCTTCTAAACCGGTCTGGAATGAATCTTCCGAAGGTTCCACTAATCAGTAAGATAACCCCTAACCGAATCAAATAACATGGCAGGCGGAGGCGGAGGTGGGGACGGAGAACCAGAATTCCAAGTGGCGCCGATGATCGACGTCCTCTTGGTCTTGCTCATCTTCTTTATGTCCATTACTTCAGCACAAGTTCTGAAGGTTGATAAGAGCATCAAGTTGCCTGTAGCCACCCACGGAATAAAACGTGATGACAAAGCTACGGCTGGTCTTATCAACATTTCGTGGGATGCAACCACCGGCCAAGCTAAGTACAAATTAGACGATCGCGAATTAGATCCGAACGACAAGGAAGGTATTGCTCGTGAACTAACCGCTCGCAAAGGTTCAAACGAAAAGTACCGTTTGCTGATTCGTGCCGATCGTCAATGCCACGCCAAATACATCTCCAAAGCCCTTGAATGGGGCGCTGAGGCTGGTATTGATAACATTGCCTTTTCTGGCTTAAACCGCGAAGAATAATCCATGCGTCAAGCCCCTCAAGAAGCCACCGCCGATCCCGGATTCCAAATCGCTCCGATGATTGACGTGGTTTTCGTCATCATGCTCTTCTTCATGGTGATGGCTGGTGCCGTAAAAGTTGAACATGAACTAAAGACCACCTTACCTGGTAATGCTGAGACGGCACAAGAGACGGAAATGCCCGACGAAGTAACCATCGGTGTTGCCGAAAGTGGTCAGGTGACCATCAATGAAGACCCTGTCGGCTCTCCTCAGGACAAAGAACTCACTGGACT